>JAJFBI010000177.1 GCA_020697385.1 Microvirga sp.
TGCAGCCTGAAGCCTCTGCTCAGGCTCCGTAGGACATGCGTAAAGTCGAGGTTTCCATGATACCCACCGGCCAGCGGCTGACGCCGCTCGAAATGCTGGCGAAGCTGGTTTCGTTCGATACCGTAAGCTCCAAGTCCAACCTGCCCCTGATCGAGTTCGTGGAGAGCTATCTCCAGAGCTGGCACGTCCCTTACGTTAGGATACCGAACGAGAGCGGAGACAAGGCAGCACTCTATGCTACGATCGGCCCGCAGGATCGTGGCGGGATCGTGCTCTCCGGCCATACGGACGTGGTGCCGGTGACAGGTCAGGCCTGGACGTCGGATCCCTTCACGCTGCGGGTCGAGAACGGGCGCGCCTATGGGCGCGGCGCAGTGGACATGAAGGCCTTCGACGCGCTCGCTTTGGCGCTGATCCCGGAGTTCCAGGCCGCAAACCTCATCACGCCGATCCATATCCTGCTCTCTTATGACGAGGAGACGACCTGTCTCGGCGTGGTCGACGTGATCCGACGTCTCGGCCACGATCTGCCGATGCCGAAGGCTGCCATCGTCGGAGAGCCGACGATGATGGAGGTGGTGGACGCGCACAAAAGCGTCGTGACCTTCAGCACCACGGTACATGGCTTCGAGGCCCATTCGTCGAAACCTTACCTTGGGGCAAGCGCCGTGATGACGGCGGCAGAACTGATCGCAGAACTCAACCGGATCGGCGACGACATGATGGAGCGCGGTGACACGAGCGGACGCTTCGATCCGCCTTACACGACCGTGCATGTGGGCACGATTGCGGGCGGAACCGCGCGCAACATCCTGTCCAAATCCTGCAGCTTCCATTGGGAGTTCCGCGGCTTGCCCAGCCTCGACCCGCAGGAGATTCCGAACCGCCTGGAGACGTTTGTGGAGGAGGTCGCGCTCAAGCGCCTCAACCGCTTCGGTGAGTTCGGAAGGATCGAAACGAAGCTTGAAGTGGCCGTGCCAGGTCTTGCACCGGATCCGGGATCATTTGCAGAGACTTTGACCCTGCGGCTGGCCGGCAAGAACCAGACGCAGACGGTGCCGTTCGGCACGGAGGCAGGCCATTACCAGGCGGCCGGCATTCCGACGGTCGTCTGCGGCCCGGGCTCCATCGATCAGGCGCACCAGCCGGACGAATACATCACGCTGGACCAGATCGAGGCAGGCGCGGCCTTCATGCGGCGGCTCGCCGCGACGTGTGCGAGTTCTTAAGACCGGTCACAAAACTCTACCCTTCTCCTGAGGAACAGACGCAGTCTGCGTCTCGAAGGAGCTTCCAGAGAGCACTGGAGCCTCCTTCGAGACGGATTGCTCACGCAATCCTCCTCAGGATGAGGTGAGCGTGTATCGAGACGGGGTTATTGGGATGCTTCCGACTTCGCAATCGCCGCTTCGACCTCAACCGGGTCGAGATCGTAGAACCGCGAGCAGAACTCGCAGGTGATGCCGATGCGGCCGTTCTCGCCCACCATGTCGCGGCGATCTTCCGGCGGGAAGCGGCGCATCATGCCCATGATGCGCTCATGCGAGCAGGTGCATTCCTCATGCACGTGCTGGCCCTCGAAGACGCGCACGCCGCGCTCGTGGAACAGGCGATAGAGAAGCGTCTCGCTGGACACGGTGGGATCGACCAACTCGTGATCCTCGACAGTGCCGACCAGCGACTTGGCCTCGAGCCAGGCATCGTCCTCGGATGGCCCTGCAAGATTGTTCGACGCATGGCCCTCAGGGATATCGCCCGGATGGAGATCGGCCTGCCGCAGGCGCTCCGGCGACGAGGGCAGGAACTGGATCATCAGGCCGCCGGCCCGGTAGGTGTGGCGGCCGTTCTCGAACTGCTCGGCCACGGCCAGACGCACCTGGGTCGGGATCTGCTCGGACTGGCGGAAATACTGGTGCGCCGCTTCCTCGAAGCCCTGACCGTCCAGCGCAACGACGCCCTGGTAGCGGCTGCGCTCGGAGCCCTGGTCGATGGTCATGGCAAGATAGCCGGAGCCGAGAAGCTCGCCCGTTCCCGCTGAGGCTGAATCGAGAGCCTCAAGCCGGTCCTTATCGAAACGGGCCGTGGCGCGCAGGCGGTCCGGCGCGTTGAAATCCACCACCACCATGTCGATGATGCCGTCGGTCTTGGTCTGCAGCTGAAAGCGCCCCTCGAGCTTGAGCGATGCGCCAAGCATAACGGTCAGGGCCGCCGCCTCGCCGATGACGCGGGCGACCCGGTCGGGATAGCCGTGGCGGGCCAGGATCGTGTCGATGGAAGCTCCGAGACGCACCACGCGCCCGCGCACGTCGAGGGGCTCGACCGCGAAGGGGAGGACGGCATCATCGTTTCCTTCAAGCGAGGCTGAACTCATGCGCTTGCTGCTCCGAGGCACCAGGCCAGGATGCCCTTTTGTGCGTGAAGCCGGTTCTCGGCCTCGTCGAAGACCACGGATTGCGGACCGTCCATCACCTCATCCGTCACCTCCTCGCCGCGATGGGCGGGAAGGCAATGCATGAAGAGCGCCTCCTTGTCGGCCACGCCCATGAGCCTGCCGTTGACCTGATAAGGCTTGAGCAGGTTCTGGCGGCGGAACTCGTCGTCGTCGCCCATGGACACCCAGCAATCGGTGACGACGGCGTGGGCGCCTTCGGCGGCCTCGAAGGCATCGGTGGTCACGCTGATCCTGGCCCCTTCCTGTTTCGCCCAGGACAAAAGCTCCGGACGGGGGGCAAGTTCCGGCGGGGACGCGATCTTGAGAGTGAAATCGAGGCGCGCCGCCGCGTGAACCCAGGAGGCGAGCACGTTGTTGGCATCACCCGTCCAGGCGACCGTCTTGCCCTCGATGGAGCCGCGATGCTCCTCGAAGGTCATGATGTCGGCCATGATCTGGCACGGATGCGTCGTCTTGGTGAGGCCGTTAATCACCGGGATCGAGGCGTATTGGGCAAGCTCCGTCACCATGGCGTGGTCCAGGGTGCGGATCATGATGGCGTCCACGTAGCGGGACAGGACCCGGGCCGTGTCGGCGATGCTCTCGCCGCGGCCGAGCTGCATCTCCTTGCCGGTGAGCATCAGGGTCTCGCCGCCAAGCTCGCGCATGCCGACATCGAAGGAGACGCGGGTGCGGGTGGAGGGCTTGTCGAAGACCATCGCCAGCACCTTGCCCTCGAGCGGGCGCTCCTTGGCCTTCTCGCCGCGGCGGCGCTTGGCCTTGATCTCGGAGCCGATGTTCAGGAGGCCCCGGATCTCCGCTCCGGAGAAATCGCTCAGATCGAGGAAGTGGCGGGTCTTCATTGAACGGCTCCCCGCTGGGCGGAGTCCTGCCCAGCTTCAATGGCCGCGCAGGCGGCCTCGATGCGGTTGACGGCCTCGCCGATCTCCGCATCGCTGATGATCAGCGGCGGCAGGAGGCGGGCCACGTTGTCGCCTGCCCCGATCACGAGCAGCTTCTGGGCCCGGGCGGCGGCGATGAATTCAGTGTTGGGCACCACAAGGCGCAGGCCCATCATAAGGCCGTGGCCGCGCACGTCGGCGATGACGCCCGGGTGACGGTCCTTCAGCTCGGCGAGGCGCTGCTTGAGAAGCAGGCCCTTGCGCTCGACCTCCTTCAGGAAGCCGGGCTCCAGGATCACGTCGAGCACCGCGTTGCCCACCGCCATGGCCAGCGGGTTGCCCCCGAAGGTGGTGCCGTGGGTGCCCACCGTCATGCCCTTGGCAGCCTCGGCCGTGGCCAGGCAGGCGCCCATCGGGAAGCCGCCGCCGATACCCTTGGCCACGGCCATGATGTCGGGCGTGACCCCGGTCGATTCATAGGCGAAGAGTTTGCCGGTGCGGCCGACGCCGGTCTGAATCTCGTCGAAGATCAGGAGCATGCCCTGGCTGTCGCAGAGATGGCGCAGCTCGCGCAGGAAAGCGTTGGAGACGGTGCGGATGCCGCCCTCGCCCTGGATCGGCTCGATCATCAGGGCTGCAGTCTCGGGACCGATCACGGCCTTCAGGGCATCGAGATCCTCGACGGGCACCTGATCAAAGCCCTCCACCTTGGGGCCGAAGCCCTCAAGATACTTGGCTTGGCCGCCAGCTGCGATGGTCGCGAGCGTCCGGCCGTGGAAGGCGCCCTCGAACGTGACGATGCGGAAGCGCTCGGGATGGCCGTTCACGGCATGGTACTTGCGGGCCATCTTGATGGCCGCCTCATTGGCCTCGGCGCCGGAATTCGAGAAGAAGACCACATCCGCGAAGGTGTTCTCGACCAGGCGCTTGGCCAGCCGCTCCCCTTCGGGGATCTGGAACAGGTTGGAGGTGTGCCAGACCTTGGAGGCCTGCTCCGTCAGGGCCTGGACGAGGTGCGGATGGGCGTGGCCCAAGGCATTGACCGCGATGCCGGCCCCGAAATCGAGATATCGCTCGCCATCTCGGCCGAAAAGCCAGGGGCCCTCCCCTTTCTCGAAGGAAAGCTCAGCGCGGGCATAGGTCGGCAGCAATGGCGATGTCACAGGTTGTCTCCGCCTCCAAGGACCCAAGGTCGCACCCAGGTCCGAAAAAGAAAGCGCCGCCCCAGGCAGGAGCGGCACGATGGGGAATTCTACCGAGGTGCAGGACCCTGTCAATTCAAGAGAAATGAAGTGACTCATCACAGGGAATTTTTGCTCAGCCGGAGTTCCCTGGGGAAAACGGCAGGGCTTGTTCGGGGACTCTTGCGCCGGAGTCCACCCATCCTGTAACTTCAGGTCAGTCGAGTACGGCATTCGTGCGGCGGCATTCACCCTCAGGAGCGACCCTCGCAACGCGGTCGGACACAAAAACCCTGTCCGCGATGCATCCGGGATTCTGAGTGTTAGAAGGCCGCCTCCGATGGAGGCAGAGTGAAAATGACAGATGCGGGCGCAACTTGGACGGACGAGCGGGTCGAGCTTCTCAAGAAGCTCTGGACCGATGGTTTGAGCGCGAGCCAGATCGCCGCCGAGCTTGGCAACGTGACCCGCAATGCGGTTATCGGCAAGGTTCACCGCCTCGGCCTGTCCGGCCGGGCCAAGGACGCCAAGCCGGTTGCTTCGGCCGCTGCGGCGCGTCCCCGCAAGGCGACCCGCGCCCCGAGCGCTCCGGCCCCCCTGCCGCCACAGCCGCACACCAACAATGTGGTCATCGCCCCCATCGCCCTCCAGCCCGTCACCCAGGAGCCGAGCGTCTATGTGGAGGACGACCTCGCCGTTCCGGTCTCCGAGCGCGTGACCATCATGGATCTGCGCGAGTCCATGTGCCGCTGGCCCATGGGCGACCCGACCAAGCCGGAATTCCGCTTCTGCGGCGCCCGCTCCATCACGGGCCTGCCTTATTGCACCCACCACGCCCGCATCGCCTACCAGCCGGTGGCCGACCGCAAGCGCGACCGCAGGGTCGCCCGGGCATAAGTTTCCATATCTCAAAGAAAAGGCCGCGCTGATCACCTCAGCGCGGCCTTTTCTTTGTTTGGAAGCCTTGTCGGCTCAGGCCCCTAGCGCCTGCTCCTCGCGAGCAAAAGTCTCATCGAAGGAATAGCCGGCACCCCGCACCGTGCGGATGGGATCGGGCTTGCGCGGCATGCTGATCGCTTTGCGCAGGCGGCCCACATGGACGTCCACGGTGCGCTCGTCGATATAGACATCGTGACCCCAAACCGCATTGAGCAGGTGCTCGCGGGAAAAGACGCGGCCTGGGCTCTGCATCAGGAATTCCAGCAGGCGGAACTCCGTGGGCCCCAAGTGCAGTTCCTGGTTGGCGCGGCGCACCCGGTGAGTTTCGCGGTCGAGTTCGATGTCGCCCGCTCTCAGGAGCGTCGCGATATGGGCAGGCTTCGTCCGTCGCAGGAGCGCACGCACCCGCGCCAGCAGTTCCGGCACCGAGAAGGGCTTGACGATGTAATCGTCGGCGCCGGTCGACAAACCGCGGATGCGGTCGCCTTCCTCGCCGCGAGCGGTCAGCATGATCACCGGGAGGCGTTCGGTTTCCGAGCGCGCGCGGATGCGGCGGCACAGCTCGATGCCGGACAGCCCGGGCAGCATCCAGTCGAGCAGCACGATGTCGGGCACCTGCTCGCGCAGGCGGATCTCCGCCTCGTCACCACGGGACACGCTGTCCACCTCGTAGCCTTCCGCCTCGAGGTTGTAGCGCAGGAGGAGCATCAAGGGCTCCTCATCCTCCACGATCAGAACGCGAGGCCCCATGGTCAGGCTCCCACCTCGACTGAGGCATCGATCGAGCGGTCGTTCTTGGGCCGGTCGATGGCCAGCGTCTCGGCCGTGACGAGGTAATGGACCGTCTCGGCGATGTTGGTGGTGTGATCGCCGATGCGCTCGATGTTCTTGGCGCAGAACAGGAGGTGCGTGGCAGACGATATGCTGCGCGGATCCTCCATCATGTAGGTCAGGAGCTCGCGGAACAGGCCGGTATAGACCTGGTCGATCTCCTCGTCGCGCTGCCACACGTCGCGCGCCTTGGCGAGGTCTTCGTGCGCGAAGGCGTCGAGCACGTCCTTGAGCGCGGTGCGCACCAGGCGCCCCAGCCGCTC
>JAJFBI010000178.1 GCA_020697385.1 Microvirga sp.
CCGGGTGCGCTCACGCCCTCGCTCGTGCTCTCGCTCGGCCTCGGCATCACGTTGCTGGTCACGCTCGCGATCATCGACACCAACCTGACGCGTCAGCTGACACAGAGCCTGCCGCAGCGGGCTCCCAGCTTCTTCTTCCTCGACATCCCGAACCAGCAGGCCGATGCCTTCGAGGGTTTCCTGAAGCAGCAGGCTTCCGATGCCCAGATCGAGCGCGTGCCCATGATGCGCGGCCGTCTCGTGACCCTGGGCGGGTGGCCCGTCGCCGAGGTCAAGGCGCCTGAGGACATCTCCTGGGTGCTGGAGGGTGACCGCGGCATCACCTATGCCAAGGCACCCCCGGAGGGCTCGAAAGTCGTCCAGGGCGAGTGGTGGCCCGACAATTATCGCGGAAAGCCGCTGGTCTCCTTCGACCGGAAGATCGCCGAGGGCTTGGGCTTGAAGATCGGCGACGAGATCACCGTCAACGTGCTCGGACGCAACATCAGCGCCACGATTTCGAACTTCCGCGAGGTGGAATGGCGCTCCATGGGCATCAACTTCGTGATGGTGTTCTCGCCCAACGCCTTTGCCGGCGCGCCGCACACGCATCTCGCCACAGTGACCTTCCCGAACGGCTCCGACGCGGCCCTCGACACCCGGATCCTGCGCAGCTCAGCCCAGGCGTATCCCATGGTCACGAGCGTGCGGGTGAAGGACGCCCTCGAGGCGGTCAACGACGTGGTCTCGCAGCTCGTCATGGCGATTCGCGGCGCAAGCTCCATCGCGCTGATCGCGAGCCTCCTGGTGCTGGCGGGCGCTCTGGCGGCCGGACATCGGGCGCGGCTCTACGATGCGGTGGTGCTCAAGACGCTCGGCGCAACCCGCGCTCGGCTGCTCTCGGCCTATGCCCTCGAATACGGGCTGCTTGGGCTTGCCACGGTCGTCTTTGGCCTGCTGGCAGGTTCGCTCGCCGCCTATTTCATCGTCGAGCGCGTCATGAACCTAAGCTTTACCTTAGACTTGTCTGGCGCCATCCTGGCTTCAGCCTTGGCCGTTCTGGTGAGCGTCGGATTAGGCTTGGCAGGGACTTGGCGGATCTTAAGTCAAAAGCCAGCGCAGTATTTAAGAAACCTTTAAGCGCCGGCGAGCGTCGGCGCGTTATAAAGGAGCGCTGAAAGCTTTGTGGGGAGCGGCAGCAACTCTGCTCTTCATTTTTCTTGCTTCACGAAGAATTGAAGCTTGACCTTGCCCCTTGCGGAAAAGGGGGCTCCCCCTCATATTTTGCATGTCGCCGATAAAAGCGGTGGCCGAAGGCTGATATTCAGCCTTTCGAGGGAACAACGGGATACCGCGAGGAAAGGACTTCGATGCAACCGTATGAGCAAAACCAACACGCCTATGGCACCGGCTTTGCCCGGACGGCGGCTCAGGTCGATCAGGGCCTGCGCGCCTTCATGCTCGGCGTCTACAACAACATGGTCCTGGGCCTTGCCATCTCGGCCCTGGTCGCGCTCGGCATCAACATGCTGGCCACCACGAGCGATCCGTCGCAAGCGGTCGCCCGGATGGGTGGTGTCGGCCTGACCCAGTTCGGCGCGACGCTGTATGGCTCGCCCCTGATGTGGGTGATTGCCCTGGCGCCTCTGGCCTTCATCTTCTTCTTCACGTTCCGCATGGACCGGATGTCGGCGGCGACGGCCCGCACCACCTTCTTCGCTTTTGCTGCGGTGATGGGTGCTTCGCTCTCGACGCTTCTCATCCGCTACACCGGCGCGAGCGTCGTGCAGGTGTTCTTCATCACGGCCGCGGCCTTCGGCTCGCTGTCGCTGTGGGGCTACACCACGAACCGCAGCCTGTCCGGCATGGGCTCGTTCCTGATCATGGGCCTCGTCGGCCTGATCCTGGCCTCGATCGTGAACATCTTCGTCGCGTCGAGTGCCCTGCAGTTCGGCATCTCGGTGATCGGCGTTCTGATCTTCGCAGGCCTCACCGCCTACGACACGCAGAAGCTGAAGGAGATGTACCTGTACGGCAACTTCGACCAGGAAGCCGCCGCCAAGGTCTCCGTGTTCGGCGCCCTGACGCTGTACCTGGACTTCATCAACATGTTCCAGTTCCTCCTGGCTCTCGTGGGCAACCGCAACGAGTAAGGTTGAGCGGATCGATGATCCTCGAAGCCCCGGCCGCAAGCCGGGGCTTTTTATTGGCCGTTGCACAGGAAAATGCCCGGCGTTACGACAAGCGCATGAACTTCGTCATTCGCCCTTCTCTCGAAACCGATATCGCAGCCATCTCTGCCATCTACGCCCATGCGGTGGCGCATGGCACGGCCTCGTTCGAACTCGAGCCGCCATCAGAGGCCGAGATGGCGCGCCGTCGCGATTCGATCCTGGAGGGCGGCTACCCCTATCTCGTGGCGGAACGCGGCGGCGAACTTCTGGGCTATGCCTATGCGGGCGCCTACCGCACGCGGCCTGCCTATCGCTCGACGGTGGAGGATTCGATCTACGTTGCTCCATCGGCCCAGGGACAGGGCGTTGGGCGCGCGCTCCTCGTGGCGCTGATCGAGCGATGCGAAGCCCTGGATTTCCGGCTCATGGTGGCGGTGATTGGCGATGAGGATTCACACGGTTCCATTGGCCTGCACAGAAGCCTCGGCTTCGAGCCAGTCGGTGTTCTCAAGGGCATCGGCTACAAGCATGGGCGCTGGCTCTCCACCGTGCTGATGCAGCGCCCTCTTGGACGCGGCACCACCGAGCCGCCGACTCAGCCTCTGCCTGCAGGCTAGTTCGCAACCACCTTCGGCTTGTCGAGCACGCGCAGCACGCGATCGAGCTCGTGCCCGCGCTTGAGGATCAGGCCGGTTGAGACGATGACCGCATACGCGCCCTGTTTCTTGGCGAGCTTCGGATCTTTCTCGATGCGGTAGAGGGGCATCTCCGACGTGCGGCGGAAGATGGAGAACACGGCTTTGTCCGGCATGAAGTCGATGGCGTAATCGCGCCATTCACCGGCAGCCACCATGCGGCCGTAGAGGTTGAGAATAGCCTGCAACTCGGCACGGTCGAAGGACACCTGCTTCGGCGCGGCGGGGAAGGGCACGATATGGGCCGTGCCCTGGCTTGAGCCGCCGCGCAGCGGCTCCGCGATGTCACCTTCGCTCATGACGCCTCCCATGGCCGTTAACATAACCGGATGATGGGCGTAGGCAGCTAACGGATCAACCCGTCGGGACACAATGAATCACCGCTTCCTTTGCAAATCTTATTCCTGCCTCATTCGCGCCGAATTGGAGCCGCACTGAACCCCGTAAATGCTTAAGTTGCCTCGACGGCCCGGCTCATCGAATGGCCTGGACACGTCAGCCCCCCAGCCCTCCGGGTTGTTTGGAGAGCCGGGCCACGTCGAGACACAAGGCTGCCTTACGGGGCAGCCTTTTCTTTTTGTCACTAACCAGTGACGCAGGAACTCAACCTCCCTCCACGTCATGGCTGGGCTTGTCCCAGCCATATCGATTTGAAGAGCGCTATGCCTTCTCAATCGGGCTCACCGGTACGAGGCCAGTGATGACGGAAGGGGATTGAAGGTCCTTAAAACCCCGACAGCACGATCTTGCCCCGCGTGCGGCCGCTCTCAATGAGGGCATGCGCCCGCTTGAGGTTCGCCGCATTGATCGGCCCGATCACGTCGGACAGGGTCGTCCTGATAGTTCCCGCATCGACAAGCCGCGAGGCCTCGGTCAGGATCTCGTGCTGACGCTCCATGTCGGCGGTCTGGAAGGTCGAGCGGGTGAACATGGATTCCCAATGAATCGACACGCTCTTGCCCTTCAGCAGGCTGATGTCGAGGGGCGCCTTCGGATCGTCGATGAGCGCAAAGCGTCCCTGGGGCGCGATGGCCTTGGCGATCTCCGGAAAATGCGTCTCCGTTTGGGTGATCGAGAACACGAAGGCCGGTGCGCCGATCCCCAGGGCCTCGACTTGGGCGGCGAGGGGTTTGCTGTGATCAATCACATGATGGGCACCGAGCTCCTTCACCCAAGCCTGGGTCTCGGGGCGCGAAGCCGTGGCGATCACGGTGAGATCCGTGAGGTGGCGCGCCAGCTGAAGGGCCACCGAGCCCACGCCGCCGCCGGCGCCGACGATCAGGATCGCATTGGCCGCACCCTTGACCGGGCGCTTCACGTCCAGCCGGTCGAACAGGGTCTCCCAGGCTGTGAGGGTCGTCAGCGGCAGGGCGGCGGCCTCCTCGAACCCGAGGGATTGGGGCTTGGGCCCAACCAGTCGCTCGTCGACCGCATGGAATTCCGCATTGGTGCCGGGCCGGGTGATAGCGCCGGCATAGAACACCTCGTCGCCTTGCCGGAAGAGCGAGGCCTCCGAGCCGACCGCGCGCACGATGCCGGCGGCGTCGAACCCCAGCACTTTCACGCCGCCCGCCTCGGGTTGGGCCCGCATGCGGACCTTGGTGTCGACCGGGTTCAGGGACACCGCCTTGATCTCCACCAGAAGGTCCCGCGGCCCTGGCTCGGGCTGGGGCAGGTCGACGTCGATGAGGGAGGCATCCTGGTCGATGGGAAGGGATTGCTGGTAGCCGACGGCGCGCATGGCTTGTCTCCTGTTGACGAGGCCATAGTTGAGCATAAGGTCTGAACCCGCAAGAACGCACAAAAACAGCCCATAGTGTCAAAAAGGATACCGTGATGCCGCGGGTGTCTTCGAAAATTCCGGGAGTTCAGGGCTGCGCCGTCGAGCGCACGCTCAGCCTCATCGACGGCAAATGGAAGATCGTCGTTCTCTACAAGCTCCTGCGCGGGACGCTCCGCTTCAACGAGCTGCGCCGGCTCATTCCCAACGTCACGCAGCGCATGCTCACGCATCAGCTGCGCGAACTGGAAGCCGATGGGCTCATCGTCCGCACGGTGTATGCCCAGGTGCCGCCGCGAGTCGAGTACGCCCTATCGGCGCGTGGGCGGAGCCTCGAGCCGGTGCTCATGGCCATGAAGGAATGGGGCGATACGAATCTTGCGTCTCAGGAGGCTCAAGCAGCATAAAGTGTTCGTGCGCTGCAATAACTTAACTCTACGCGGCGAGCCCTCGCAGGCTGTCCTTGCGCCGCCTGCCGCTCTGTGGCAACGCTCCCGCAACAACGACGATAAGAGGATGCGCGCATGAAGCTGGATACGCCCACCAGCGGAGGCGAGTTGACGGCGGAAGCCGTCGCCGTGCTGGAAGCCGGACACAACGCCACCCCTCCCACCTTCGTGCGCGACTTGTACGGGCGGGTGCCGTCCGAGGATCTCGCGTTCTATTCGCCCAAGTCCCTGGCGGATCTCGCCTCGGAAGCCTTCGAGCATCTCAAGGCCTCCCGCACCGCCGAGGGCGCGGATGTCCGCCTTCTCGACGTGGAGGTCGAGCGCGAGGGCCGGCGCCAGGACGTGACGGTGCTCGAGATCGTCAACGACAACATGCCCTTCCTGCTCGACTCGACCCTGGCCGAGATCGTCGACCAGGGTTACGACCCGCTCCTTGTGGCCCACCCGATCCTGGCCGTGGAGCGCGACGCAGGCGGGGCGCTGGTCCGTCTCGTGGGCGAGGCGACCGCCGCCCTGCGGCTCGGCGTGAAGCGCGAGAGCTTCATTCATATTCACCTGCCCCGCATCGACGATCCTGAGACCCGCACCGGGCTGATCGAGACCATGCGGCGGGTCCACAGCGATGTGTCGCTGGCCGTGCACGATTGGCCGGGCATGCGTGCCCGCGTCACCGAGATCGTGCACAATTACCGCCTCAACCCTCCGCCGCTGCCGGACGACGAGGTGAAGGAGGCCATTGCCTTCCTCGACTGGATCGCACGGGATAACTTCACCTTCTTAGGATTGCGCGAATACCGCCTGCCGTCCGGCGACACCGCGGCCGATCCGGTGGAAGGCTCGGGCTTGGGCCTCCTGCGCGACCCGAACGTGCGCGTGCTGCGCCGTGGCCGCGAGCTGGTTTCCATGTCGCCGGAAATCCGCGCCTTCCTGGCGCGTCCGCAGGCGCTCATCATCGCCAAAGCCAATGTAAAGTCCCGCGTCCATCGCCGGGCGCATCTCGACTACATCGGCGTCAAGCTTTTCGACGGCAATGGCCATCTGCAGGGGGAGCTCCGCATCGTCGGCCTGTTCACCGCGAGCGCCTACACCAACACCACCGGCGAGGTGCCGTATCTGCGCCACAAGGTGGCGAAGGTCACGGCCCGTGCGGGCTTCGATCCGTCGAGCTATGCCGGCCGCGCGCTTCTCAACGTGCTCGAGAACTATCCGCGCGACGAGCTGTTTCAGATCGACGAGGACACGCTCTACCACTTCGCCATCGACATCATGAACCTGTCGGAGCGCCCGCGGGTGAGGGCGCTGGCCCGTGTCGACGAATTCGACCGCTTCGTCTCGGTTCTCGTCTTCGTGCCCAAGGACCGTTACGATACTCAGGCGCGCCAGCGCATCGGCCAGTTTCTGGCCGGCATCTACGAGGGCCGCGTCTCCGCATCTTACCCGGATTATCCGGAAGGCCCGCTC
>JAJFBI010000179.1 GCA_020697385.1 Microvirga sp.
AGCCGGCCGAGCGCCGCCGCCGGCGCGGACGGATGGAAGCGGAATCCGTGGTACCGTCCGACGATCCGCTGCTCCTCGACCTCAAGGCTCTGCGCACGAAGCTCGCCAAGGAAGAGGGTGTGCCGGCCTACGTGATCTTTTCCGACCGCAGCCTCATCGACATGGCGGCTAAACGCCCGGTAACGGTGCGCGCCTTCGGCGAGATCCACGGTGTGGGACAAGCGAAGCTCGACCGCTATGCGGATGCGTTTCTTGAAGTGTTGAAGGCGCACGCGGTTTAGTCCAACCTCCTCGCCATGGCCGGATTTGTTCCGGGCATCCACGTCTTCAAGACCCATCATCACATCCTCAACCCTCATCCTGAGGAGCAGACGTCAGTCTGCGTCTCGAAGGAGGTTCCAGTGCTCTCGGGAGGCTCCTTCGAGACGGTCGCTCCGCGACCTCCTCAGGATGAGGCTTGAGTGGTGGAAAGTGATGAAATCGCATACGGGTTAAACATCACTGTCATTCCGGGGCGGCTCGCAGAGCCGAGCCCGACCCGACGGGCCGCGCCGTAGGCGTGGAAATCCATACCCACTGACGATCAAAGAAAGAAGCGCAACGTTAATCGCCTTTGCCTGAGACGTCGTGTTTATGGATTCCGGGCTCTCGCTACCGCTCGCCCCGGAATGACACTGAGGGTTAGGCGGCGCCTGTCCCATGACCGGCCGCCACCTCCACCCACCGCCCCTCATGCGCGCTGCGCGCCATCGCATCCACCGTACGCTCGATGCGGATGCCGTCCTCGAACGTGATCAGATGTGCCGCCTCACCTGAAATGCGCCGGATCAGCTCGCGGCACTCGATGATCTTCAGTTCGTTGAAGCCGAGCCCATGGCCCGGCGCCGGGATGAACTTGTCGTAGGGCAGATGCTGCGGCCCGGTGAGGATGGTGCGGAAGCCCTGGGTCTCCTTCGGCCCATCGACCGTGTAGAGCTGCACCTCGTTCATGCGCTCCTGGTCATACACGATGGTGCCCTTCGCCCCAAAGAGCTGCACGACAATGCGCCCCTTGCGACCCCAGGCGGAACGGTTGAGCGCAATCACCCCGGAGGCGCCGGTCTCCAGCTCGATCAGGGTCGTGGCGATATCATAGGTCTCGACCGCGCGGCGCCCGGCACCCTTCACCGGGCGATCCGCATAGGGCTTCGCCATGTGACCGCAGACACGGCGCACGCCGCCGAACAGGACGCGGATCAGGCTCAGGGCATGAACACCGAAATCGTCGAGCGCACCATGGCCCGATGTGGCCTCGCTCTTCCAGTAGAAGAGCGCCTCCGGGTCCGCCATGAAGTCCTCGTCCATCTCGATGCGGACGTGGTTGACCTCACCGATCTCGCCCTCGTCGAGGAGCCGTCTCATCAGACGGATGATTGGATTCTGGATGTAGTTGTAGCCGAGCGCCGCCACCCTGCCCGAGGCACGGGCGGCGGCGAGCATCCGCTCCGCGTCATCCAGGCGCGTCGCCATCGGCTTTTCGCACCACACATGCTTGCCGGCCTCCAGCGCCGCAATGGCCATCTCGGGATGGAACGCATTGGGCGTAGTGATCGACACCACATCGACGGCCGGATCGGCAACAAGCGTGCGCCAGTCGCCAGTGGCCCGCGCGAATCCAAGCTCCTGCGCTTTTGTCTCGGCCAGCTCCTGCGAATGCTCGGCCAGCACCGCAAGACGCGGGCGCGCCACATCCCCGAACACCGCCGCGACGGCATTCCAGGCCAGCGCGTGGCACTTGCCCATATAGCCGGTGCCGATAAGGCCGATGCCGAGTGATGTCATGCGCTTACTCCTGTCTCGATAGACAACCCTCTGCCTTATCGTGAAACGCGACGCAGCCCTCCCTCTCCCGGGTGGGAGAGGGTTGGGGTGAGGGAAGGCCGGTGCCGAATGAAGCGCAACGGGTGACGTGCTGCAGCGGAGATGATCGCGCTTAGCTGGTGAAGCCGCACGCCCTCACCCCCTGCCCCTCTCCCGCACGGGAGAGGGGGTGCTGTGCTCAAACCATCCCGCCCAGCTCTGCCGACACCGCCTGCAATTCCTTGCCGCCCGCCATCAGGTTCTGCAGTTCGTCGATCTGGATTTCGGACTTCGCGTAGGTGCCCAGCGTCTTGCCGCGGTTGAGCACGGTGAAGCGGTCGCCCACCGCATAGGCGTGGCGCACGTTGTGGGTGATGAAGATGACGCCCAGCCCCTTGCTCCGCACCTGATGGATGTATTTCAGCACCATGGAGGTCTGCGCCACGCCGAGCGCCGAGGTGGGCTCGTCGAGGATCAGCACCTTGGCGCCGAAATAGACCGCGCGGGCGATTGCCACGCATTGGCGCTCGCCGCCGGAGAGCGTGCCCACCGCCTGATGAGGATCGCGCACGTCGATGCCGATCCTGTGCATCTCCTCGCGGGTGACCTCGTCGCAATGATCGAAGTCGACGCGGCGGAAGGGCCAGACGCCCTTCACCGGCTCGCGGCCCATGAAGAAGTTGCGCGTGACCGACATGAGCGGGATCATCGCGAGATCCTGATAGACCGTCGCGATGCCTGCATCGAGCGCGTCGCGCGGGCTGGCGAAGGACACCGGTTTGCCTTCCACCAGGAAATCGCCGGAGGTCGGCTTGTGAACGCCGGCAAGCGTCTTGATCAGCGTCGACTTGCCGGCGCCGTTGTCGCCGAGCAGGCACATGACCTCGCCGCGATGGACGCTGAGCGACACGCCGGACAGCGCAATCACCGAGCCGAAATGCTTGACGAGATCGCGGATCTCGATGAGCGGAGCTTGGCTTTCCATCAGCGCTCTCCCGTCACCTTGCGGCGGATGAAGTTGTTGAACAGCACCGCGAGCAGCAGCATGGCGCCGAGGAACACCTGGAACCAGTCGGAATCGAACCGCGTGTAGGTGAGGCCGATGGACACCATGCCGAAGATGATGGCGCCGAAGAACGCCCCGATGGCCGAGCCGTAGCCGCCGGTGAGCAGGCAGCCGCCGATCACCGCCGCGATGATGGCCTCGAACTCCTTCTGGAAGCCGCGCCGCGCATCGGTCGAGCCCGCATCGAGCACCGTGAGGATGGCGACCACGGCCGCGGCGGCGGCGGTGAGCATGAAGAGCGCGGTCTTCACCCGATCCACCGGCACGCCGGAATTGCGCGCCGCATTGGGATCGCCGCCCGCCGCAAAGATCCAGTTGCCGACCCGCGTGCGTAGGAGAATCCAGGTGGCGAGAAGCGCGAAACCGACGAACCACACGATGGAGACCGGCACACCCGTGACCGTCGGCGTGCCATTGGGGAATTTGCCGATGAGGTCGTTGGCGGCGAGCCACGCAAAGACGCCCTCGAAGGCGACACCGGAGAACAGCTCGCGAATGAGGCCTTCACCGGCCTGATCGCCGATGCCGCGCATCTGGGTCGAGCCGCCGGTGGCCCATTTGAGACCCACCAGCGAGAGCCCGCGCAGGATGAACAGGAAGGCGAGCGTCACGATGAAGGAAGGCAGCCGCGTGCGGATGACGAGCTGGCCGTTCAGGCCACCGAGCACGGCTGCGATGACCAGGGTGGCGGCAATCGCCAGCAGCAAGGGCCAGCTGTTCAACGTGATGAAGGCGCCGAAGATCAGCCCGGTGAAGGCAACCATCGAGCCGATGGAGAGATCGAACTCGCCGCCGATCATCAGCAAGGCCGCCGCGATGGCGAGAATGCCGAGCTGCGCTGCCGGCGAGAGGATGTTCATGATGCCCGCCAGCGTGAACATGGACGGGTCGGCTGTAGAGGCGAAGAAGATCGCCACCAGGATGAGACCGGCCAGCGCCCCGAGCTCGGGGCGCCGCATGATCCTGGTCACGAAGGAGACTTCCCGCAGGCGCTCGTCCTGGATCTTCTTGACGGTAGGCGCCGAAGACAGATCTGCGGTCGGCTGAGTGGTGTTCACCATGAGCGCCTCCCCAATGAATGCATGAAAAATGAAAAGCCCGCGGCCGTATGGACCGCGGGCTCTGGGTGTTGGTTAGCGGATGCCCTTGGCGGACAGATCGACCACTTGAGCGGCCTTTTCCTTGGTGATCAGGTTCGGGCCCGAGGCCACGTCGCCGCCCGGCATCAGGCCGTACTTGGCGTAGTTCGCCAGGAACACCACCGGCAGATAGCCCTGCAGGTATTGCTGCTGGTCGATGGCGAAGACCGCCTCACCGGCTGACACCGACTTGAGGAAGCCCGCCGACATGTCGAAGGTGGCGACCCGAATGGCGCCGGTCTTGCCGGCTTCCTTGACGGCCGCAACCGACGGCTCGCCGGCCGTGCCGGCGCCGAGCGCCAGGATCGTGTCGACGGACGCGTCGGAGGCGACCGCTGCCTTCACCTTGGCGCGGATATCCGCCGGATCGTTCGACACGGGCAGAACGGTTACCTTGCCGCCGAACCCTTCCGTGAAGCCCTTGCAGCGCAGATCGAGCGAGACGTTGCCGACCTCCTGGTTCACGCACAGGCCGACCTTACCGCCCATTTCCTTGAGCTTCGCGCCGGCGATGCGTCCGGCCACAACCTCATCCTGGCCCACATGGAGCAGCGCACCGAGCTTCTTCGACACGTCGGAGCCCGAGTTCATGGAGATCACCGGAATGCCGGCGGCCACGGCCTTCTGGATCGCCGGACCGAGCGCCGAAGCGTCGGGGATCGACACGATCAGGCCGGCGGGCTTCTGATTCACGGCGGCATCGATGAGCTGGCCCATGGCGACCATGTCGAAGGTCTCGGGCGCGCGGTAATCGACTTGGACCTTCATGTCCTGACCAGCCGCCGCCACGCCGTTCTTGACCACGGACCAGAACGGGTCGTTGGCTTGTCCGTGGCTGACGACGATGATGCGGGAATTCTGCTGCGCGGCAGCCGGCGCGACCGCCGCGAGGGTCAGAGCGGCGGCTGCGGCAAGACCGGTAACGAGTGATTTCATGTGCTTCCTCCCAACTAGTATCTCATGCGCTCGATCTGCCAGAGATTTGGCTCGGCTGAGCGGTGCGGCTTCCAGGGCCGCCGGTATGAGTTGTCAGGGAAACACCAGAGATTCGAGAGCGAATCGTCCGTTTCCTGGCGTTCCCTCTACCAATTCAGGTCATCCCTTAAACGGAACGCCGGAACCTTTTTGTTTATATATTGGAATTTTTATTCCATTTTTGTAGGATTGGTGTCAAGGCCCGATCTAGATCAGCAAGATCAGGGCATGGGAGCAGGCAAGAGCATGGGCGAGGCAGAGGCGACCACAGGGGCCCCGGACAGTTTCGACGGGCTGCGGACGCTTCTGCTCAACCGACACGACGCCATGCCCAAGCGGCTCAAGCAGCTTGCAACCTTCGCCCTGAAGCATCCCGAGGATATGGCCTTCGGGACGGTGGCGGGCATTGCCGAGCATGCGGGCGTTCAGCCCTCGACCCTGGTGCGCTTTGCCAAGAGCCTCGGCTATGATGGCTTCTCCCATCTGCAGCAGATCTTTCGCGACCGCCTGCGGGAGCGTTTTCCGGATTATCGCGAACGCCTGAAAGGCTTGCGGGACGCAGAAGGGCATCACGTTCACGCGGCCTCCCTGCTCGATGGTTTCGCCCATGCGGCCGCCGTTTCGCTGGACCGAATGCGCGGCTCCGTGCGCCCGGAGGAGTTGTCCCGCGCCATCGAGACGTTGGCGAAGGCCGACACGATCTATCTGCTCGGCGCGCGCCGGGTGTTTCCGGTCATCGCCTATTGCGCCTATGCGTTCGGGAAGCTGGGTGTACGCGCAATCTTGATTGACCATGTAGGCCAGATCGGCCCCGAGCAGCTCGCCATTGCTACCAGGCGCGACGCGGTGCTTGCCATCAGCTTCACACCCTATGCGCCCGTGACCGCCGACCTCGCGGCCGCCGCCGCGCAACGCAACATTCCGGTCGTGGCGATCACCGACTCGGCCTTCAGCCCCCTAGTGACAAGCGCCGATGTATGGCTGGAGGTGGCGGAGGCCGATTTCGGCGCCTTCCGGTCGCTTTCCGCTTCGTTTGCATTGGCGATGGCGCTGGCCGTGGGCACGGCCGAGAAGCGGGCGGAGGGATAATTTAAGCGTCATCTCGGACGGCGAAGCCGATCCGGGATCGTTACCAGAACAAACCACCGAAGCCTCAATGCTGTCATCCCCGCGCAGGCGGGGATTCATAAACACGACATCTCAGGAGAGGACGAACCGCGTCGCGCCTCGTTCTGCATCGTCAGCGGTTATGGATCCCGGGCTCCGCTGCGCGGCCCCGGGATGACAGTGCTTTACTCGTCAGGCGATCCCGGATCGCCTGCGGCGTCCGGGATGACACGTGTTCCTTACAGCCGCACCGACTTCCCACTCTGCGCCGACTCGGTCGCCGCGTCGGCCAGCCTCTGGGCCATGAGGCCGTCATGCCCGGTCGGGTTGCACGGCTTGCCGTCGCGCACCGCGTTCAGGAA
>JAJFBI010000180.1 GCA_020697385.1 Microvirga sp.
TCGCCGGAGAGCAGCGCGGCCACGCGGGTCGCGTCCGATGCGATCGGGGTGAAGACAATCTCGTCGAGATTGTGCTCGGCCTTCTCCCACCAGTCCTTGTTGGGCTTGAAGACGGTCTTCACGCCCGGCTGGTGGCTTTCGATCTTGAACGGGCCTGTACCGTTGGCATTCAGCGATGCGAAGCTCGGTGTCGTTGCTGCAGCCGGTGTCGGGGCAACGCTGTTGTTCGCCTCCGCCCACTCCTTGTCCATGATGTACCAGGTATCCCACTGGGCATTCATGATCGGGTTCGGGGTCTTGAGCTTCACGTCGACCGTGTGATCGTCCACCTTCACCCATTCGGAACCGCTGGGCACACGGGTCTGGAAGTTAGACCCCTGAGCGCGCACGCGAGTGGCCGAGAAGATCACGTCGTCGGCGTTGAACGGATTGCCGTTGTGGAACTTCACGTTCTTGCGCAGGAACAGGCGCCAGGTGAGGCCGTCCTCGCTGATCTCCCAGCGCTCGGCGAGGCCGGGCACGATCGCAAGATCCTTGCCGCGCTTCGTCAGGCCTTCGTAGACGTGCCCGTGATGCGCGATGGTGGTGGTCTCGTTGAGGGTATAGGGATCGAGCGACTTCAGGTCGCCCTGGTTGGCATAGCGGAGGGTTACCGCCATCGCCGGCAGGGCTGCGCCGACCATGAGCGTCGCAACCGTGGCAGCGAGAAATTTCGAACGCTTCGTCATGTTATGTCTTTCTCCTCTGGAAGCCCACGTCTGTGCGCGGAGTTCTTCTTGTCGGAAGTCCGGCTTAGGCCGTGTTCCTTCCGTCGGGGGTGAAGTTAGGCAGGAAAGTGGCCGGCGGTCTAGCCCTGACTTGGACCATCCTGCTTACCAATTAGGCAGAGAGCTCGCCTATGATGCGGCGCAGCAAACGCTCGCCCGCTTCCAATTCGCTGATCTCGATATATTCGTCCGGCTGGTGGGCCTGGGCAATGTCGCCCGGTCCGCAGACCACCGTCGACCAACCCGCCCTTTGGAAGATGCCCGCTTCCGTGCCGTAAGAGACAACATGGGTGCCGTTGTCCCCGGTGAGCCGGCGCATGAGGCGTTCGGCCTCCCCGTCGGACTCAGGCCTGAGCCCCGGCACCTCGGCGATCAGCTCGACCGCGACGCCTGTCTCGGGCCTGATCGCCTTCATCCGCGGCTCGACGATTTCCCGAATATAGGTCTCATAGCGGTCCAGATAGTCGCGCGGGCTCTCCGTCGGGATCGCCCGGATATCGCTGAAGAACCACGCCGAGGAGGACACCACGTTGGCGGCATTGCCGCCGGCCACCATGCCGCAATGAAGCGTGGTATAGGGTGGCTCGAATGGGTTGCCGGAATCGGCCCGGCGCCGGTTCTCCTCCATCACGTCCTCATGCCACGCGATGAGGCGGGCAGCGTTCATGACCGCGCTTACGCCTTGGTCGATTCGGCTGGAATGAACCGCATAGCCGGTCACATGGGTGCGCAGCTGCACGGAGGCCTTGTGGCCCGTCACCACCGCGTGCCGGGTCGGCTCGCCCACGATCACGGCGGCAGGTTTTGGAAGCGACCTTGCCATGGCATCCACCATGGAAGGCGCCCCCCGGCAGGCGATCTCCTCGTCGTAGGAGAGCGCGATGTGGACCGGCCGCGTCAGTGGCGCCTTCACCATCTCGGGCACCAGCGCCAGCACGAGCGCATCGAAGCCCTTCATGTCCGCCGAGCCGCGCCCGTAGAGGCGGCCGTTCTTCTCGGTCAGCGTCCATGGATCGGTGGTCCAGTTCTGCCCTTCCACCGGCACCACGTCCGTATGCCCGGAGAATACGATCCCGCCCTCCACCTTCGGGCCGATAGTGGCATAGAGATTGGCCTTATCGCCCTCCGGACTCATCACGAGGGTGCTTTCCACCCCGTGGCTGTTCAGCCAGTCCCGGCAGAAGTTGATGATGTCGAGATTGCTGCTCGTCGAAACGCTCGGAAAGGCAACCAGACGCGCGAGCATCTCGCGGGGCGATAAGGACATGTCGTGCTTCTCCCAAGGAAAGCGCGAGCATCCGATCCCAAGATGGAGCCGGTCAAGCCGGAATTATCGCCAATCAACCGGCCGCTGCCTGTTGACGCAGCAGGCCGCGCGCCACCATGATCCCGCCCCTCCTCCCATTCCGCTTCAACGGGGAACTCATGACCACCTTCGACGTCACGCTTGCCGACATTGAAGCCGCCCGCAGCCGCATTGCCGGGCGCGTCCGGCGTACGCCAGCCTTCGAGAGTGCGGATGTCTCGGCACGGCTCGGTCGGCGCACGGCCTTGAAGATGGAGGCGCTGCAGCTTGCGGGATCATTCAAGGTGCGTGGCGTCTTCAACAAGGTATTCACCTTAAGCGACGAGGAGCGCCGCCGCGGGCTGGTGACCGTGTCGGGCGGCAACCATGCCATCGCGGTCGCCCGTGTCGCCGGAACCCTTGGCCTCGACGCCCTCGTGCTGATGCCGAAGGTGACGCCGCGCTTCAACGTCGATCTTGCGACGAAATACGGCGCGCGCATCGAACTCTGCGACGATGCCTCCGAGGCTTTCGCCAAGGCGGAGGATTACCAGCGCCAGGGTAGGCTTTTCGTTCATCCCTACGACGACCCGGCGATCATCGCGGGCCATGGCACCCTCGGGCTCGAGTTCCTGGAGGACATCTCCGATCTCACTCACGTCTTCGTCTCCATCGGCGGCGGCGGCTTCATGTCCGGCGTCGCGGCCGCCTTGAAGGCGAAGCGGCCCTCGCTGACCATCTACGGTGTCGAGACCGTCGGCGCGCCGACCATGACCGAAGCGTTGAAGGCCGGTGAGCCGGTGACGATCCGCCCGACCTCCATCGCCAGAACTCTCGGCGCGCCTTTCGCGACCCACAGGACCGTTGCCGGAGCCAAGCTCTTCCTGAAGGAAATTCTCCTGGTGGAAGACGAGCCGGTGATCGCCGATGTGAGCTGGCTCCTTCAGAAGGAAAAGCTCCTGTGCGAGCCTGCCGCCGCCTGCGTGCTGACTGCGGCTGAAACCGTCGCCTCGTCGCTGCCTGAGGACAGCGTCATCGGCTTAGTGCTGTGCGGTTCGAACCTGTCCCTCGACGACCTCGATGGATGGCGTCAAGCGTCGAAGGGAGCCTGATCCCACCAGCCATAGCCCAGCGGGCCCAAGGGTACCGGATCCAACGCGGTGCTGTTGAGTTGTCTGCAGAACAGCTCAACTGGAAAGTACTCGTACATGGCTGACCCGGCTCTCGCCCCTCCCCAGCCGGCTCCGCCGCCCGCGAGTTCCTCCATGTTCACCGTGGGCGGCATCGTCCTGGCGATCGGTGGGCTGTACTTCGGCCGCGATATCTTCATTCCGTTTGCCCTGGCGATCCTTCTGAGCTTTGCCCTGACACCGTTGGTCAACTGGCTCAGACGGCTGAAGCTTCCGAGAATTGCTGCGGTCATCGTTGCAGTGACCCTCGCATTCATTCTGATCGGTGGCATTGCCTTCGTGGTCGGCCGTCAGGTGATTCAGCTCGCCAACAACCTTCCGAGCTATCAGACCACGATCACCGAAAAGATCCGCTCCCTACAGGCCTCGGCCCCGGGAGGCGGCGTGGTCGACAAGGTCACCACGACAATTCAAGATCTCAGCAAGGAAATCTCCGGCGAGGACAAGCCTGCCGAGCCCCCGAGGCCACCAGCCATCGGCAGCGCTCCTGCACCGCAGGAGCCCGTGACAGTCAGGCTCGAGCCGCCGCAACCCAAACCACTGGAGATCATTCAGACCATCGTCGGCCCCCTGCTCGCTCCTCTGGCCACAGCCGGGCTTGTCATCATCTTCGTGATCTTCGTGCTGCTCGAACGGGAGGATCTGCGCGACCGCTTCATCAAGCTCGCAGGCGCGGGCGACCTCCAGAAAAGTACACAGGCCTTAAATGATGCCGCCGCGCGGGTAAGCCGCTATCTGCTGATGCAGATGGTTGTGAACTTCACCTACGGCATTCCCATCGGCATCGGCCTTTACTTCATCGGGGTCCCCAACGCCGTGCTCTGGGGCCTTTTGGCGGCCGTGCTGCGCTTCGTCCCCTATCTCGGCCCGTTCCTGGCTGCGCTATTCCCTATAGCGCTGGCAATTGCGGTCGATCCGGGATGGTCGATGCTCCTGTGGGTGATCGGGCTGTTTCTCCTCGCTGAACTCATCAGCAACAACGTCATCGAGCCCTGGCTCTACGGCTCCAGCACGGGCCTGTCTTCGCTCGCCATCATCATGGCGGCGATCTTCTGGACTACACTTTGGGGGCCGGTCGGGCTATTCCTGGCGACGCCCCTCACCGTCTGCCTCGTGGTGATCGGCCGCTATGTGCCTCGGCTGGAATTTCTCGGCATCCTGCTCGGCAGCGACCCGGTCCTCGCACCCGAGGAACGTCTCTATCAGCGCCTGCTGGCCGGTAATCTCGAGGAGGCCACTGAGATCGCGGAGGACTACGTGGACGAGCATTCCTCCCGCGAGTTCTACGATCATGTGGGCATCCCTGCCCTCCGACTGGCGGAGAATGACCGTCAGCGCAGCACCACCGACACCAATTACAGACGCCTCGTGGCAAACACCGCCATCTGCGTCGTGAGAGAAGTCGAAGACCACATTCAGGAAAAGGCAGGATCCGCAAAGGACGCGGATGAAGCTGACCAGAACCCGTCAGCCGGCATTCCCGACAAACCTGTTCTCTGCATCGCGGGACGGACGGAGCTCGACCGGGCGGCCGCCGAAATGCTCGCCCAGGTGCTGGAGGAAAACGGAACAGGCGCACGCGTTCTGCCCCCAATCGCGATCAGCGAGGGAGCCCTGGCGCAGCTCGATCTTACCGGAATCGAGGTGGTCTGCCTGTCCTACCTGCATTCCCAACCGCAGGTTTTCGCCCGTTACATCTGCCGGCGTCTTCGCCGGCGGGCGCCCCACGTGAAGCTGGTCGTCTGCTGCTGGAATGCGCCTCCGCAGGGCGCGCATACCGAGGATATGGCCCGGCAGATGTCCGCCGATGCGGCGATCCTGTCGCTCGATGTCTGCGTCAGCCAAGTCACAGCGTGGGTTGCCCACCAGCAGACCGCCTCCGTCGCAGATGGGAGCCAAGCGCCTGCCATCATCGATAACGAGCACGAGCGGCTTGCCGTCATGCAGCACTTAGGCCTTGCCGGAGCGCGCCGTCATTCCTTCGATGAGGTGGCAAAGCGAGTGGCCGAGGCATTCGGGGCTCCGATCGCCTTGGTGTCGATGATCACGACCGACCAGCAGCTCATGCCGGGAGCCCAGGGCCTGCCGCCGGATCTCAATGCAAGCCGGGAGCTTCCCCGTGAGGAATCGGTCTGCGGCCACGTGGTAGCCACCGACGAGGTTGTCGTGTCCGAGGACGTCACCAAGGACCCTCGGTTCACGAACAACCCTCTCATACTCGAGAAAGGCATCCGCTTTTATGCCGGAGCGCCCTTGCGAACCTCCACGGGCTTGGTCCTAGGCTCCTTGTGTGTCATCGATATGGAACCGCGCGAGTTCTCCGATGAGGAGCGCGTCAGGCTTCAGAACATGGCCGACGATTTGATGGCAGAACTCGAGCGCAATTCCGCGAACGACGACGGCACGAGGGCCCCCGCGCACCTGTCAGCCCAGAGGCAGAAGCAGGATGCATCCTCCTGAACGACGCCTCTGAACGCCATACGTCAGATCGAACGGCGTCGAACCGAGACCGCCAGGCTGATGAGCAGAGCCCCCGCCGCCATGGCGATCAGGATCGCCCAGGCCGTCCACAGGGATGTGAAGGACGATCCCGGCGTCAACGCCGACGAGTAGGCCTGGATCGACCATGCGTTCGGCGTCCACCATCCGGCATCCTGCAGCCAGACCGGCAGGAAGAAGCGCGGGACCATGCTGCCGCCGGCGGCGGACAGGATCAGTACCACGAAGGTGGACAGAACCTGTGCCTGCTGGCGTGAGGAGCAGATCACGCACAGGCTCAAGGCGAGACCGGATGTAGCCGCCGCAACGGCAAGGGTCGTCGTGAGCCACGGGCCGAAAGAGGCGATGAAATCCACCCCATAGAGCAGGTAGGCGGCAGCAAAGACCAAGGCTGCCTGTACGCTTCCCTGAGCCACCAGGAACAGGAACTTGCCCAGGATGATCGTCACGATGGCTCCGGTTCCCGCCAGCAGTCGGTCATAGACGCCGAGCCGTCGCTCCTCGATGAGCCCCACTGCCCCCTGCACGGCGGCCAGAAGCAGGAACATCACCGCGACGGCACCGGCGTAGTAGGACACCGCCCACCCGGCGTTCTGCGGCAGGGCCGATTCGCTGGCCACCAGCCCTGCGTCCTGCATCCGCGGATCGTTCCGTGTTTCGTTCGCCTTCTCCTTGAACGTCTCGTCGATCCAGACCCGCTGCTCGGACGTGATGCCCCCGATGGCCTCCAGATC
>JAJFBI010000181.1 GCA_020697385.1 Microvirga sp.
GAGGCCATTGACCGCGCGCATCTCGAACAGGATCCCGCACGGAGGAAGAAAGCGAACGAGCGCGCCTCTCTGCTGACGCCCGTCGCGAAAGCGTTCTCGACCGATATCGGCGTGGAGGTGGCGTCTATCGGCGTGCAGGTCCATGGCGGCATGGGCTTCATCGAGGAGACCGGCGCGGCACAGCATTTCCGCGATGCGCGTATCGCGCCGATCTACGAGGGAACCAACGGCATCCAGGCCATCGACCTCGTCATCCGAAAGCTGCCGCTCTCCGGGGGTGAGACGGTGCGGGCGCAGATCGCTGCCATGCGCGCCACGGTCGCGCGTCTGCTGAAGGAGAATACACCAGCGTTCGGTGCTACCGCGCCGCGCCTGCGCGATGCCATCGAGAGCCTCGACCGAGCGACGAGCCACCTGGTGCAATCCCTCTCGTCGAATGCGCAGGGCGAAGCGCTTGCCGGTGCCACGCCGTATTTGCGGCTGTTCGCCCTCGCGCAGGGGGGAGCCGCGCTTGCCGAGATGGCGCTTGCAGCGAACGCGCAAGTGGCCAGCGGCGACACGGATCCGGCGCATGCCGGTCGCATCGCACTCTGCCGCTTCTTCGCCGAAAACATCGCTGTCGGTGCGAAGGGGCTTGAGGAAACGGTGATGAGCGGTGCAGGCTTCCTGCAGGACGCAACCCTGGCACTCGCGAGCTGATCCCATGAGCCTCAACGGAAAAACCCTCTTCATCACCGGTGCCTCGCGCGGCATCGGGCTTGCCATCGGCCTGCGTGCCGCGAAGGACGGCGCGAATGTGGTCATCGCGGCCAAGACCGCCGAGCCGCATCCTAAGCTCCCCGGCACGATCTATACGGCCGCAGAGGAGATCCAAGCGGCAGGCGGCAAGGCGCTGCCGCTGGTGGTCGACGTGCGCGACGAAGAGGCGGTGAAGGGTGCGATCGCAAAGACGGTCGAGACTTTCGGCGGCCTCGACATCGTGGTCAACAATGCGAGCGCCATCAGCCTCACCCCGACGCCGCAGACCGACATGAAGCGCTTCGATCTGATGCACCAGATCAACACGCGCGGCACCTATATGGTGTCGAAATACGCCATTCCGCACCTGGAAAAGGCCGAAAACCCGCATATCCTCATGCTCTCGCCGCCGCTGGACATGAGCGAGAAGTGGTTCGCGCCGCATCTCGCCTATTCGATGGCGAAATACGGCATGAGCCTTTGCGTGCTGGGGCTTGCGGGCGAGCTGCGCGGGCGGGGCATTGCCGTCAACGCGCTTTGGCCGCGCACCACCATCGCCACTGCGGCGGTCAAGAACCTGCTCGGCGGCGATGCGCTCGTGCAGGCCAGCCGCACGCCGGAGATTCTGTCGGACGCAGCCTATGCGATCTTCCAGAAGCCTTCGAAAAGCTTCTCAGGGAACTTCCTCATCGACGATGTCTTCCTGCACGGGGAGGGCGTGAAGGACTTCGAGAAGTACCGGGTCGACCCGACACAGCCCCTCGCGCCCGACTTCTTCGTGCCGGATGACACGCCGCCTCTGTCATCCTTGCGTTGAGTTCACGAACCATTGTTATTGTAACGCCATCAGCCCTCTTCCCCCTTGTGGGGAGGAGTTGGAGGTGGGGGTGTGAGTGGTTGCCAATGAGGGTCTGGCGCCGGCACCCTGGCCCTCCCCAAAAGGGGGAGGGGAGAAAAGTGGTCGTGAAGGGGCGAGAGCGCGTATGATTTTGATTCACAGGCCAGCGCAGGCGACGGGACCGGCAGGTCAGTCCCTTGACCGTTATGTCCTGCCGCCGGGAGCGCCCATTCCCGACGATGCCCTGTGGATCGACCTGATCGAGCCGACCCGCGAGGAGGACAAACTCGTCGAGGTCCATCTCAATATCGAGATCCCGACCCGGGAGGAGATGGCGGACATCGAGCCGTCGGAGATCCTCTATCACGAGAACAACGCGCGCTACATGACGGTGCGGGTTCTGTGCAACTCCGAGACGGATACGCCAAAGCTCATCGACGTGTCGTTCATTCTCACCGAGCGGGCCCTCGTGACAGTTCGCTATGGCGAGCCGCGCTCCTTCAGCATGTTCATGGCCCGCGCAGGCAAGCCCGGCGGGTGCCGACACCAGCCGGAAGCCGTGCTCGACGGCCTCATCGAGACCATCATCGATCGCGCGGCCGAAATCCTCGGCACAGTGGGGTCGCGCATCGACCGCCTGTCGCAGGCGATCTTCGAAAACGAGCGGCGGGGCGCCAAGCGGGCTGCATCCTATCGCGCGGCCCTGAAATCCATCGGCCGCAAGGGCGACATCATCTCCAACGTGCGCGAGAGCATGGTGTCGGTGGAGCGCATGCTGCTGTTCTTGTCCGCCAGCATGCCGCGGCCGCAGAAGACGATGGGCTATCAGGCTGAGTGGCGCACAGCCCTGCGCGACGTACAGTCCATCGAGGAGCACGCGACGTTCCTGTCCAACAAGATCCAGTTCCTGCTCGATGCGACGCTTGGCCTCGTGACCATCGAGCAGAACGACATCATCAAGATCTTCTCGGTCATGTCGGTGATCTTCCTGCCGCCGACGCTTGTGTCGTCGCTCTACGGCATGAACTTCAAGTTCATGCCCGAGCTCGATTGGGATTACGGCTATCTCTGGGCCATCGCCCTCATGATCCTCGCGGCCGCGCTGCCCTATCTGTTCTTTCGCTGGAAGCGGTGGCTGTGAACGCATTCACTGTCATTCCGGGGCGCCGCAGGCGAGCCCGGAATCCATAAACACGGCGTTTCCTGAAAAAGCGAGTAGCAGTACATCTCTTTCTGTACCGTTGGCGGTTATGGATTCCGGGCTCCGCTACGCGGCCCCGGAATGACAGTGACGAGCGGAAGGAGGCAAGTCATGTGCGGGCGCTATGCGATCACGCTCCCACCCGAAACCTACCGGGAGTTCTACGGCTATGCGGAGCAGCCGAACTTTCCCCCGCGCTACAACGTGGCGCCCACCCAGCCGGTGCCCATCGTGCTGGAGGATCGGGGCGAGCGGCATTTCATGCTGGTGCGCTGGGGCTTCCTGCCGTCCTGGGTGAAGGACCCGAAGGATTTTCCGCTGGTCATCAACGCCCGCGGCGAAACGCTGGAAACGAAGCCGACCTTCAGGAATGCCTTGAAGCGCCGGCGCTGCATCTTCCTCGCCGACGGCTTCTATGAATGGCGCCGGGAGGGGCGCGAGAAGACGCCCTTCCTGATCCGCACGCGCGACCGCAGGCCGATGCCGCTCGCCGGCCTGTGGGAGACCTACAGCAGCCCCGACGGTGGCGAGATCGACACCGCCGCCATCGTCACCACGGATGCCAACGGAACGCTTTCGGCCGTGCATAACCGCATGCCGGTGATCCTGTCGCCCGATGACATTGGAGCCTGGCTCGACGTGAGGGATGAGCGCGCCGACGTGATGCGCTTCGTGCGGCCATGCCCGGACGATTGGCTCGACATGGTGCCGGTCTCGAGCCGCGTGAACAAGGTCGAGAATGACGATCCGGGCCTGCTGGAGCCTCTGACGCAGCCGCAGCCTGCTCCCGTATCCGAGAGGAAGGCTAAGGCCAAGAAGCCGCTCTCCAGCGACGAGGACGATCAGGGAAGCTTGTTTTAGAACTCTCGAAAACTTCACTCGTCATGGCCGCACTTGTTGCGGCCATCCACGTCTTCAACGGCGGTAAAGACGTGGATCCCCGGGACAAGCCCGGAGATGACGCAGAGGGTATGATGAGACTTACCGCCGCTTCTTCACCACGTCTTTTCGCAGGATGCCGACGACTTCCAGGTGCGGCGAGTGCTTGAACTGATCAACAGGTGTCACGCGCTCCAGGCGATAGCCGCTCGCCATCAGGATGGCCGCGTCGCGGGCGAAGGTGGCGGGATCGCAGGAGACGCTGACCACGAGCGGCACTTTCGACACGGCGATTTGCTTCATCTGCGCCTCCGCGCCCGCGCGGGGTGGATCGAGCACCACGGCATCGAAGGCGTTCAACTCCGGCGTGAGAAGCGGACGGCGGAAGAGATCGCGGGCCTCCGTCGAGATCCGGCGCAGACCGGGCGTGGCGCGAAACGCCTTGTCGAGGGCCGCCATCGAGCCCTTGTCGAACTCGACCGCATGAACCTCCGCTTTCTCCGCAAGGCGCAAGGAGAACGGCCCCGATCCGGCAAAGAGATCGGCCACGCGCTTGGCCTTCGCGCAGGCCTCCGTCACCAGACCTGCGAGCACCTCCTCGCCGAGGCGCGTCGCCTGCAGGAACGAGCCCGGCGGAGGGACGACAGAGGCGCGGCCCATCACGATCGCGGGCGGGCGGCGCTCCACCACCACGTCGCCGTGAATCGACAGGCGCGAGAGATCGAGCCGGCTTGCGAGGTCGATCAGACTCAGGCGCTCCGCATCCTTCATGGGGCCGTGCCCGCGCACATCCACGTCGAAGCCGGTCTGCGTCTGCGTGATCTGGATGTCGAGCGGCTTGCGCGGTCCTTTCAGGTGCTCGCCGATGGCGCGGGCGATACCCGGCGCCTGTTCCTTTAGACCGGGCTCTGCGATGGGGCAGAACGCGATCTCGACGATCTGATGGCTGCGCGGAGCCATGTAGCCCACATGCATGGCGCGGTCGGGAAAGCGCACATGCAGCGTCACCCGCCGCCGCCCCTCGCCATGGGCATCCACGAGCGGCGCGATGGGCGCCTCGATCCGCGCCTGTTTCAAGGTATGGGCGAGGATGTCCTGCTTCCAGGCCTGGTAGAAGCCGTGCTGCATGTGCTGCGTGGCGCAGCCGCCGCAGGCGTCGAAATAGGGGCAGAACGGCGTCTCGCGCTCGGGGGAAGGAACATCGACGCTCACAAGCCGCGCATGCGATCCGTCGCGCTCGATCGTGACGGTCTCGCCCGGCAGCACCTTCGGCACGAACACGGACTCGGAGGCGCTCTCGGCGATGCCGTCGGCTTTCGCGCCGAGGCGCCTGATGGTGACCTGTTCAGCCAATGCGGGCTCCCAACAAAAATTCCCGGTTTCCATCCCCGCCCTCGATGGGCGAGGGGATAAGTCCCATGATCTCGAAGCCGAGCGAAGCCACGAAGGCTCTCATATCCTCGCACACGGCGCGATGCACGGCTCCATCGCGCACGATGCCCTTTTTTACATGATCGCGCCCGGCTTCGAATTGCGGCTTCACGAGCACGGCCAGTTCGGCCTGAGGCTTCAGCAGAGCGACGGCGGCCGGCAGCACGAGCTTGAGCGAGATGAAGCTCACGTCCGAGACGAGAAGATCCGCCGGTTGAGGAATGAGCTCCGCGTTCAGCGAGCGGGCATCCGTTCCTTCCAGATTGGTCACGCGCGCATGGCCCGCGATGGTGGGATGCAGCTGGCCGTGGCCCACATCCACCGCATATACGTGCGCCGCCCCCCGGTTGAGCAGCACCTCCGTGAATCCGCCCGTGGAGGCGCCGATATCGAGGCAGATCTTGTCCTTCGGGTCGATCTGGAACACGTCGAGCGCGGCCGCGAGCTTCACGCCGCCGCGGGAGACGTAAGGATGGGGCTGCTCGGCCGTGATCACGGCCTCCTCGGCCACCATGTCGGACGCCTTGCGGATGACGGCGCCGTTCACGGTGACGAGGCCGGCGGCAATCGCCTCCTGAGCCCGAGCGCGGCTTGCGAAGAAGCCGCGCTCGACGAGAGCCACGTCGGCACGCTTGCGGGTCATAACGAAAATGTGCGCTTTGTCACGGCGCAACCCTCTCTATGTGCTTAGGCGTATCACCAGGGAAACAGCTCAGCTTGACTCCCGAATCGAACAGCCTCGGAGGAAACATGCCAGTCATCAGTCGCCGTCACCTTATTGTCGGAGCTGCCGCTCTGGGCGTCAGCAGTGTCGTGTCCCGCGCCTGGGCGCAAGCCCCATCAGGCCCTTTCAAGCTCGATCCCTTGCCCTATGCGCCGTCCAAAAACGAGCCGCATATCGACGCGCAGACCATGGAACTCCACCATGGCAAGCATCATGCGGCCTATGTGACCAACCTCAACACGTCGCTTGCCCAGAATGCCGAGGCGGCCAAGATGCCGCTCCACGAGATGCTGGCGAAGCTCGGCGAGCTGCCGGAATCGATCCGCACGGCGGTTCGCAACAACGGCGGCGGCCACGCCAATCACACCATGTTCTGGCAGATCATGGGCGGCCAGGGCGGCGAACCCGCGGGCGATCTCAAGAGCGCCATCGACCGGGATCTCGGTGGGCTGACGAAGCTCCAGGAGGACTTCAACGCCGCCGGAACCCGGCAGTTCGGATCCGGCTGGGTCTTCGTGACCGTCACCCGCGACGGCAAGCTCGCTCTTACGACCAAGCCCAACCAGGACACGCCCCTCATGGACGGGCAGCGGGTTCTGATGGGCAACGACGTGTGGGAGCACGCCTATTACCTCAAATACCAGAACCGCCGGGCGGA
>JAJFBI010000182.1 GCA_020697385.1 Microvirga sp.
TCGAGCGAGGTGCGCTCGCGCATGATCTTCTGTGCGGCGTCTGCGTCGTTCCAGAGGTTGGGGTCTTCGGCCTGGGCGTTCAGTTCCGCGAGGCGGCGCTGGGCTGTATCCCAGTCAAAGATGCCTCCTCAGCAGCCCGACTGACTGCTTGGTCTCTTCTACGAGGTGTTGGATTTCGGCGCGCATTGTTCCGTTCGTTCTGTCCGTGCCTGTGATGACGGGGTCTTAGAGCATCAGGCTTGAAAGGGGAATGCACTTCAAAGCCTGAGGCCGTCCCGAAAGACGAAAGGCCCTGCATCCTTTTCGGGATGCAGGGACCATGTTTCGCTTTCAGGAGCGCATTGATATGTGGGCAGGGCCGGTCAGTACAACCCACCGGGGCCGACGCCTCGGGCCTGCCGGGGTGCTCCGGGGGTGTCCTGATATTCCGCCTGCGGAATCTCCTCGGGCTCCGGCGGGACGAATTCCGGCGGGGATTGTCCGGGCTTGAAGGCCTCGAGGATCGTGCCCCCGCCTTCGCCGCCCGCGCGGGTGCCGGTCGAGGCGTTGACGCGGATGAGTTTGATGCCGGCCGGCACGCGGAACGGCGTCGCGGGCTTGTCCTTCAAGGCCATCTGCATGAAGTCGCGGAAGACGGGTGCTGCGTACTGGCCGGCCGTGGCCGCATTGCCGAGCGATTTCGGCTGGTCGTAGCCGAGGAAGACGCCCACGGCGAGATCCGGCGAGAAGCCGACGAACCACACATCCTTGGCATCGTTGGTGGTGCCGGTCTTACCCGCGAGCGGCTTGCCGACGGCCTTGACGGTCTGGGCGGTGCCGCGCTGGACCACGCCTTCCAGGATCGAGGTGATCTGATAGGCGGTGAGCGGATCGATCACCTGCTCCCGGTTCTCGGTGAGCTTGGGGGCTGCGCCGCCGTCCCACTTCTCCGCGTTGCAGTTCGCGCATTTGCGGTCGTCATGGCGATAGATCGTCCGGCCGTTGCGATCCTGGATCTGGTCGATCAGGGTCGGCTTGATGCGGCGGCCGCCATTGACGAACATGGAATAGGCCGCCGTCATGCGCATGACCGTGGTCTCGCCCGCACCCAGCGACATGGAGAGCAGCGGCAGCATGTCGTCATAGACGCCGAAGCGGCGTGAATATTCGGAGATGACCGGCATGCCGACCTCGTTGGCAAGGCGCACGGTCATCAGGTTCTTGGAGTGCTCGATACCATAGCGGAGCGTCCGCATACCGGTCGCCTTGCCGTCGTAGTTCTTGGGCGCCCAAGCCTCCTGCCCCGGTCCCATGTCGAGGACGAAGGGGCCGTCGAGAACCTGCGACGAGGGCGTATAGCCGTTGTCGAGGGCGGTGGCATAGACGATCGGCTTGAACGAGGAACCCGGCTGGCGCATCGCCTGAATGGCCCGGTTGAACTCGCTTTGGTCGTAGGAGAAGCCGCCCACCATGGCGTGAACGCGGCCCGTATTCGGGTCCATGGCCACGATGGCGCCGGAGATGTCAGGCATCTGGCGCAGGCGGAACTGTCCGTCCTTGTCGGCCAGGGGCTCCACATAGACCACGTCGCCCACCGACAGCGCCTTATCGACGCTGCGGCGTGTCCATTTCACGCCCTCAGCGGTGACCAGGCCGGTTTCGCGGTCCTTTACGACTTGGCCGGATGCCTCCCGCCTGGGCTGCAGGCCGATCTTGGCCTGCCCGCGCGCGACTTCCAGCACCACGGCCACGCGCCACGGCTGGACGTCACCGAGAACCGGCACCTCGGACAGGGCAAGTCCCCATTCGCGACCGGCCAGATCGAGCTTCTGCTGGGCGCCGCGCCAGCCGCGCGCCTCGTCGAAGCGCACGAGTCCGTCAACGAGCGACTTGCGGGCCATGGCCTGCATCTTGGGGTCGAGGGTCGAGCGGATCAGCAGGCCGCCCTCATAGAGGCTTTCCTCGCCGTAGCGCTCGGCGATGTCGCGGCGCACGCCTTCGGCGAAATACCCGGACGCAATGCTGTTCGGCGAGACCATCCTGGGCTTGACGTTGAGCGGCTCCTTCTGCGCCTCATCCGCCACTTCCTTCGAGATATAGCCGTTGACGGCCATGCGCTCGATCACCCAGTTCCGGCGCTCGACGGCGGCCTTGCGCTGGCGGAACGGGTGGTAGTTGTTCGGGCCCTTCGGCAATGCCGCGATATAGGCGGCCTCCGCAATGGTCAGCTCGTGGATCGACTTGCCGAAATAGTCGAGGGCGGCAGCCGCGATGCCGTGCAGGTTGCGCCCCGGGGTCAGGGTCCCGAGGAAGATCTCGTTGAGATAGAGCTCGAGGATCTTGTCCTTGGAGAAGGTCGATTCCATGCGCAGCGCGATCAGCGCCTCGCGAATCTTGCGCTCATAGCTGCGCTCGTTGCCGACCAGGAAGTTCTTGGCGACCTGCTGGGTGATGGTGGAGGCGCCCTGCTCCCGCGCCCCGCCCGAGCGCAGGTTGATCACGACGGCGCGCATGAGCCCTTCCGGGTCGATGCCCGGGTGCTTGTAGAAATTCTTGTCCTCGGCCGACAGGAAGGCACCGATCACAAGCTTGGGCACGGAATCGATCGGCACGTAGAGCCGGCGCTCGCGGGCGTATTCGGCGATCAGGCTGCCGTCGGACGCATGGATGCGGGTCATCACCGGCGGCTCGTAATTCGCCAGCTGGGCATGCTCCGGCAGGTCCTTCGAATAGAACCAGAATCCATAGGCGAGCCCAACAGCGCCGATCAGGAAGAAGATCGCACCGACGCTGAAGAGAAAGCCGAAAAATCGTAGGACGAAGCGCATCCGAAGGTATTCCATGACGGCGCCTTCAGGCGCCCGTTTATGTAGATCTTGAAACGCGGACCCTCGTTAGCCGATGAATCGCGCCCCCGCTACGGGTATCCACACCCTCTCTATGGTAAAACTGCGGCGGCAGCGCCTCTCCGGGCAAACCGTGTAGCGAAAAAGCGATCCACGGCATTCGACATGGCCGCAACCATTTTGGCCCGCCATTCCTCGGACATCAACAAATCTAAGTCTTTTTGGCTCGACAGATAGCCAAGTTCGACAAGAACCGAGGGAACATCGTGCGCCCGCAGCACTTGGAAGCGGGCCTGCCGGTGGGGGTTCTTGTTGAGGCGGGCGACGGAATCGAACTCGCCCACGAGGCGGGAGGCGAAGCCGTGGGAGAAGCCGCGGGTTTCCCGAAGGGTCAGGTCCATCAGGATGTCGGACACGTCGTCCGGCATGTCGCCCGCTTCGACGCCCGCCACTGCGTCAGCCTTGTTTTCTCTATCGGCAAGCCGGGCGGAATCGGCGTCGGACGCCCGCTCCGATCCGGTATAGACCGTCAGCCCGCGCACATCCTGCCCGCCGGAGATCGAATCCGCGTGGATCGAGATGAGGAGGTCCGCCTGGGCAGCCCGCGCGGCCCGCACCCGGTCGCCCAGGGAGACGAACACATCCTTGTCCCGGGTCATGAGCACCTTGTAGCGCCCGCCATCCTCAAGCTTCTTCTTCAGCCGCTGGGCGAAGGAGAGCACGAGATCCTTCTCGGCCACGCTTCCCGAGGAAGCCGCCGCACCCGGATCGATCCCGCCATGGCCGGGATCGATCATGATTACGGGGCGTGCGTCCTTGGTGGCCTGAACGACGGGTTCGGGAGCGTCCTTCGCCGGCGGCGCGCTTCCGGCTGCGGCCTTGCGGAATTCCTCGCGGTCGGTGCGGGAAAGCTCGATCGTCAGGATCGTGGCGGCGCCTGTGCTGTCGGGGGTGGTCGTCATGCCGGTCACGATTGCCGGCTGGGCGAGTTCCATCACCACGCGGGACCGCCCCGGCGCGAACAGACCGTAGCGGTAGGAGACGACGAGCCCCTCCTTGCTGCGCCCGGCCTCGGCCGGGAGGTGGAAAGCAACCTCCGGCAGGTCGATGATGAGCCGATCCGGGCGCTCCATGAGGGAGACCTGGGCTGTCACCGGCTTCGAGAGGGTCACCTTGAATCGGGTCTTCGCCCCATCCGTCTCGATGGCGGCAGCCGCTGCCACGATCGGTGTCGCGGGCTTCGCGCCGTCTCCCAAGGCCCAGGCGCGCCCCACCCCGGCGGCGAGAAGGATCGCCACGAGACAGGCGCCGGCAAGGCGTATGATGAGGGAAAGAGGCATCGCTGATCGCTAACTTTCGAGCGTCCTTTCCTATACTCATAGGCGGCGTTTGGTTAACGGAACCTCACGCCCCAAAGTTGTTTACTGAGACTCTGTTGCATTCATGGCACAGTGAGACAGCATCTTGCCAAATGCCCCATTCGATCTGTAATGATCTTGATCCCGTCCGGCATGGCCGAATCTGACGGCGGCTCCGAGGGAGACGGTTGTGTTGACCGATCCTTCAGGGACCGCCTCACCATCGACAGGCGACGGACAGGATCACAGGGCGACACCTGTCGCCGCTCGCCGATGGCCGGTTCACCCGGCCCATCGATATCTACGAAAGGGCCGTCTCGAATGGTTGCACACACGAAGTCAGCTATGACCTTCGTTTCTGCATCGTTCGAATCGCGCGCATCTCTTCGCGCAAGCCCCAGCACCACCCTTTCCGGCCCCGTGCCGGCCCAATTCAACCCAGAATGCGCCCCTCCGCGGCGCAGGATGGCGATCGACAGCACTCCGAACGCAATTTCAGCCCGTCGCCTTCACATGCGGCGTGCCTTACCGCCCACAATGCGGCCCCTGCCTCAGGTCCTGCCCTCGATCGCCATGTCGAGAGTTCAACATGGCAAACAAGATGCTCATCGATGCCTCCCACCCGGAAGAAACCCGGGTCGTGGTGGTACGCGGTCAGAAGGTCGAAGAATTCGACTTCGAATCCGCTAACCGGAAGCAGTTGCGCGGGAATATCTATCTCGCCAAGGTCACCCGGGTCGAACCGTCGCTCCAGGCGGCCTTTGTGGAATACGGCGGAAACCGCCACGGGTTCCTCGCTTTCAGCGAAATCCACCCCGATTACTATCAGATCCCGGTTGCCGACCGGCAGGCCCTGCTCGAAGCCGAGGCGGAAGCCCATCGCGAGGAGGAGTACGAGGAAGAGCGCCGCAGCAACAGCCGCGGTGGCCGCCGTCGCCGATCCTCGCCCCGGCGGGCCCAGAACGATGAGACCGTCGTCTCGACCGAGGCCGAGGCCGGTACCGAGGAAGGCGTCGAGGCCGCCTCTGAGGGCGTGTCGACCGGCGTGACGGAAGGCACCGAGTCTTTCAACGAGGCTTTGCCCGCAGAGACTTCCGAAGCCTCCTCATCGATCGAGAGCGGGGCTGTGGCTTCCGCCGAGAACGCCCGGGAAGATGCTCTCGAGGCCGTCGAGGGCTCGGCCCATATCGAGGCGCCGCAGGGTGGCGAGACCGCGGACGAAGCCCCGGCTCCTTCGCCCGAGGGCGATACCGAATCCGACGACGAGGATGAGTCCGACGAGGACGAGGACGACGTCGAGGAGCACGAGATCGTCGAGCAGCTCGGCGGCGACGACGCCATCGAGGATATGCCCCAGCGCCGGCGCACGCCGCGCAAGCAGTACAAGATTCAGGAAGTCATCAAGCGCCGCCAGATCCTGCTGGTGCAGGTCGTCAAGGAAGAGCGCGGCAACAAGGGCGCGGCGCTCACCACCTACCTGTCGCTTGCCGGCCGCTATTCGGTGCTCATGCCCAACACGGGCCGGGGCGGCGGCATCTCGCGCAAGATCACCAATGCGGCCGACCGCAAGCGCCTGAAGGAAATCGCCCAGGAGCTGGAGGTGCCCGAGGGAATGGGCATCATCCTGCGCACGGCCGGCGCCTCGCGCACCAAGCCCGAGATCAAGCGCGACTACGAATACCTGATGCGCCTGTGGGAGAGCGTGCGCGAGCTGACCCTGAAGTCCGCCGCCCCTGCTCTCGTGTACGAGGAAGGCTCCCTCATCAAGCGCGCCATCCGCGACCTCTACAACAAGGACATCGACGACGTGATGGTCGCCGGTGAGGAGGGCTATCGCGAGGCCAAGGACTTCATGCGGATGCTCATGCCGAGCCATTCGAAGCTGGTCCAGCCCTACCGCGAGGCACAGCCGCTCTTCGCGAAACACGGTGTGGAAGCCCAGCTCGACGCCATGTTCTCGAACGTGGTGACGCTCAAGTCGGGCGGCTATCTCGTCATCAACCCGACGGAAGCGCTCGTCTCCATCGACGTGAACTCCGGCCGCTCCACCCGCGAGCATAACATCGAGGACACCGCTCTTCGGACGAACCTCGAAGCCTCCGAGGAAATCGCCCGCCAGCTGCGCCTGCGCGATCTCGCCGGCCTCGTCGTCATCGACTTCATCGACATGGAAGAGAAGCGGAACAACCGCGCCGTCGAGAAGAAGCTGAACGAGTGCCTGAAGAACGACCGCGCCCGCATCCAGGTGGGCCGCATCTCGCCCTTCGGCCT
>JAJFBI010000183.1 GCA_020697385.1 Microvirga sp.
GCCGGGCGGCATCTCGTCGCCGCGCTGCACCTTCTCGACCTTGTCCATGAAGCGCTGCTCGAGCGCCTTCTTGGAATCGTCGTACTGGCCGCGCAGCGCTTCGATCTCGCCCTGCAGCTTTTCGTTTTCCACCGCGAACTGCCACCACTGCGAGCGCGGGTAATCGTCGAGAACCTCCTTGGAGAGCTTGGTGCCCTTCTTGAAGCTCTTCGGCCCGGCGATAGCCTCCTTGCCTTTCAGCATGTCGGCGAGGCGCGAGTAGACGTTGCGATCGAGAATCGCCTGTTCGTCGTCACGGTCCTTGGCAAGGCGCTCGATCTCTTCGCGCTCGATCGCCATGGCGCGCTCGTCCTTCTCGACGCCGTGGCGATTGAAGACCCGCACCTCGACGACCGTGCCGAACGTCCCGGGGGGCATGCGCATGGAGGTGTCGCGCACATCCGAGGCCTTCTCGCCGAAGATGGCGCGCAGCAGCTTCTCCTCCGGCGTCATCGGGCTTTCGCCCTTCGGCGTGATCTTGCCGACCAGGATGTCGCCCGGCTGCACTTCCGCGCCGATATAGACAATGCCGGCCTCGTCGAGGTTCTTCAGCGCCTCTTCCGAGACGTTCGGAATGTCGCGCGTGATCTCCTCGGGCCCGAGCTTGGTGTCGCGCGCCATGCTCGGAGAGCAGGATGGAGTCCTCGTAATTGTAGCCGTTCCACGGCATGAACGCGACCAGCACGTTGCGGCCGAGCGCCAGGTCACCGAGATCGGTGGACGGGCCGTCGGCGATGATGTCGCCCTTGTTGACGTGATCGCCCATCCTGACCAGCGGACGCTGGTTGATGCAGGTATTCTGGTTGGAGCGCTGGAACTTCATCAGCCGGTAGATGTCGACGCCGGACTTGCCCGGCTCGAGATCCTCCGTGGCGCGGATGACGATACGCGTGGCGTCGACCTGATCGACGATGCCGCCGCGGCGCGCGCCGATCGCGGCACCCGAATCCCGGGCGACGATCGGCTCCATGCCGGTGCCGACGAACGGCGCTTCGGCCCGCACCAGCGGCACGGCCTGGCGCTGCATGTTCGAGCCCATGAGAGCGCGGTTCGCGTCGTCGTTCTCCAGGAAGGGAATCAGCGCTGCGGCAACCGACACCAGCTGCTTGGGCTCACGAACTCGTCGACGAAGCGCCCGTCCTTGTCGAGCTCGGCATTGGCCTGCGCGACATAGTGCTTGGATTCCTCCATCGCCGACAGGTAGCTGACATCCAACGTCACCTTGCCGTCGACGATGCGGCGATATGGCGTTTCGATGAAGCCGTACTTGTTGACCCGCGCAAAGGTGGCGAGCGAGTTGATCAGTCCGATGTTCGGCCCTTCCGGGGTCTCGATCGGGCAGATGCGGCCGTAATGCGTCGGGTGCACGTCGCGCACCTCGAAGCCGGCACGTTCACGGGTGAGACCGCCGGGCCCAAGCGCCGACAGGCGTCGCTTGTGGGTGATCTCGGACAGCGGGTTGGTCTGGTCCATGAACTGCGAAAGCTGCGAGGAGCCGAAGAACTCGCGCACCGCCGCGGCCGCCGGCTTGGCGTTGATGAGGTCCTGCGGCATCACCGTGTCGATCTCGATCGACGACATGCGCTCCTTGATCGCGCGCTCCATCCTGAGCAGACCGACGCGGTACTGGTTCTCCATCAATTCGCCGACCGAGCGCACGCGGCGATTGCCGAGATTGTCGATGTCGTCGATCTCGCCCTTGCCGTCGCGAAGCTCGACCAGCGTCTTGACCACGGCAAGGATGTCTTCCTTGCGCAGCACCCGCACCGTGTCCTCCGCCCTGAGCTCGAGACGCATGTTCATCTTGACCCGTCCGACGGCCGACAAATCGTAGCGGTCGGCGTCGAAGAACAGCGAGTTGAACATCGCTTCGGCGGTTTCGAGCGTCGGCGGCTCACCCGGGCGCATCACCCGGTAGATGTCGAACAGGGCGTCCTGACGGCTCTCGTTCTTGTCGACGGCCAGCGTGTTGCGGATGTAGCCGCCGATGTTGATGTGGTCGATATCGAGAACCTTGATCTCGTTTCCGGCCGTCTCCAGCAAGACCTTCAGCGTCTTGTCGTCGATCTCGTCGCCGGCTTCGAGGAAGATCTCGCCCGTGCGGTAATCGACGATATCCTCGGCAAGATAGCTGCCGAGCAGATCCTCGTCGGTCGCCTTGATCGCCTTCAGGCCCTTGTCGGCGAGCTGCTTGGCCTGACGGGCAGTGATTTTCTTGCCCTGCTCGACCACCACTTCGCCGGTGTCGGCGTCGACGAGGTCGTTCACCGCCTTGAGGCCGCGGAACCTGTCGATCGAGAACGGAATGCGCCAATGGTCGCCGTTCCGCGTGTAGCTGATCTTGTCGTAGAAGGTCGACAGAATCTCCTCGGCATCCATGCCCAGCGCCATCAGCAGCGAGGTCACCGGAATCTTGCGCCGCCGGTCGATGCGGGCATGCACGACATCCTTGGAGTCGAATTCGATGTCCAGCCACGAGCCACGATAGGGAATGACGCGCGCGGCAAACAGGAGCTTGCCCGACGAGTGGGACTTGCCCTTGTCGTGGTCGAAGAAGACGCCCGGCGAACGGTGCATCTGGGAGACGATCACGCGCTCGGTGCCATTGATGATGAAGGTGCCGTTGAGCGTCATGAGCGGCATGTCGCCCATGTAGACGTCCTGCTCCTTGATGTCCTTGACGGACTTGGCCTGGGTGTCCTCGTCGACGTCGAACACGATCAACCTGAGCGTCACCTTGAGCGGCGCCGCATAGGTGAGGTCCCGCTGGCGGCATTCGTCGACGTCGAACTTCGGCCCCTCGAACTCGTATTTGACGAATTCAAGCATGGAGGAGCCGGAGAAATCGGAAATCGGGAAGACCGACTTGAAGACCGCCTGCAGGCCTTCGTCCGGACGCCCGCCCTTGGGCTCGTCGACCATCAGGAACTGGTCGTACGAGGCCTTCTGGACCTCGATGAGGTTTGGCATTTCGGCGACCTCGGGAATCTTCCCGAAGAATTTTCTTACGCGCCTGCGGCCATTGAAAGTCTGGGTCTGGGCCATCGTCGCTCCTTGGCTTCCTGCTTGGGGCACGGTCCTCGCACGACCGGCCCTGCAATTTCCTCGACCGCGTCAAGCGGCCGTTACAAACGGAGAAAAACCCGTTTCCTGAACGCCGCCGTACGGCGTTCAGGAAAGAGGTTCCCCAGTGATTGCCCGTAACGCGGGCGCCCGGCGAACCGGGAACGGGCGGACGACGCCGTCAGGGCCGTCCGCCCAGACGCTTACTTCAGCTCGACCTGGGCGCCTGCGGCTTCCAGCTGCGCCTTGAACTTGTCGGCGTCGGCCTTGGAAACAGCTTCCTTGACCGGCTTCGGGGCAGCCTCGACGAGGTCCTTGGCCTCCTTGAGACCGAGCCCGGTGATGGCGCGGACTTCCTTGATGACGTTGATCTTCTGGGCGCCAGCGCTGGTGAGAACGACGTCGAATTCCGTCTTCTCCTCGACCGGAGCCGCGGCGGCGGCGGCACCGCCGGCAGCGGCAACCGCCACGGGAGCGGCGGCGGAAACGCCCCACTTTTCTTCCAGAAGCTTCGACAGCTCCGCCGCTTCGAGAACGGTGAGCTTCGAGAGTTCGTCTACGATCTTGGTGAGATCAGTCATTTTTCAGTTCCTTTTGAAAGTTTCGAACACGTGTTGATGACAGCGAGGAACAGCCTCATGCCGCCTCGTCCTTCCGGGCATAAGCGCCGATCACGCGCGCGACGGAAGCCGCCGGCGCGTTGACGATCTGGGCGATCCGGGTTGCCGGCGTGGCGATCATGCCAACCAGCCTGGCGCGCAGCTCGTCGAGCGAGGGAAGAGTGGCGAGTGCCTTCACCCCTTCCGCGTCGAGCGCGGTCGTGCCCATGGCGCCTCCGAGAATGACCAGCCGGTCATTGCCCTTGGCGAAATCGGCCGCGACCTTCGGCGCCGTGATCGGATCGTCCGAATAGGCGACCAGCGTCTGTCCCTTGAACAGATCGATGATCCCTTCGGATCCCGTGCCCTGAAGAGCGATCCTGGCGAGACGGTTCTTCGCGACTTTGACGGTGCCGCCCGCGACGCGCATCTTCGACCTGAGGTCGTTCATTTGCGCCACGGTGATACCGGCGTAGTGGGCCACGACCACTGAACCGGCGTTCGAAAACGCTTCGTTCAGGCCCGTGACGAGTTCGCGCTTTTCCGCTCTGTCCACTGCCTATCTCCAGTTGACCGCTCCCCCATTGCCGGGAAAGCAGTCGGTTGCCTTCTGCCGCGCGGGCCATCCGCAAATACGGATCGCCCGAACGACGCTCGAGGATCCTGCCCCCTTTTCGCCGCACCGCCGGCTTTCGGCCGCCGGATGCGCTGACAAAAGGCAATCACGGTTCGAACCTCCCATTGGAGCCAGGATGCTCCTTTGTCGGGTCGTCACCCGTCTCATGCAGGCTGGATTAAGGCTCTCGCCGCCTGCAATCTCGGACAGGATTTCCGGAAGCATCCCTGCTTCCGGATCCGGGCCCGCTTGCACGGTCCCGGAATCTGTTTTCGGGCTGGCTCTGTCGAACCCGGCCCGGTTGCACGAACCTCAGGCCGTCGCGAGGCTCGCCAGGTCGAGCTTCAAGCCGGGGCCCATCGTCGAGGTGACCGACACCTTCCTGATGTAGTTGCCCTTGGCACCGGCCGGTTTTGCCCTGGTCACCGCCTCGGTAAAGGCGCGCACGTTTTGCTCCAGTGCGGCGATGTCGAACGACACCTTGCCGACGCCGGCATGTACGATGCCTGCCTTTTCGACGCGGAACTCCACGGCACCGCCCTTCGAGGCCTTGACGGCCCCGGCAACATCCGCCGTGACCGTGCCGACCTTCGGATTCGGCATCATGCCGCGCGGGCCGAGCACCTTGCCGAGCCGGCCGACCAGCGGCATCAGGTCGGGGGTCGCGATGCAGCGGTCGAATTCGATGACGCCCTTCTGGACCGTCTCGACCAGATCCTCGGCGCCAACGACGTCGGCGCCTGCCGCCCGCGCTTCATCCGCCTTGTCGCCCCTGGCGAACACGGCAACGCGCACCGTACGGCCGGTGCCGTTCGGCAGATTGACGACGCCGCGGACCATCTGGTCGGCGTGGCGGGGGTCGACGCCCAGATTCATCGCCACTTCGACGGTTTCATCAAACTTCACCGCAGAGCGATCCTTGAGCATCTTCAGGGCTTCCGCGAGGCTGTAGGCCTTGTTGCGGTCGAGACCCTCGCGGGACTTTGCAACGCGCTTGGATATCCTTGCCATCGTCTCAGCCCACCACTTCCAGACCCATCGACCGGGCAGAGCCCTCGACCATCCGAATGGCCGCCTCGACGTCGTCGGCGTTCAGATCCTTCATCTTCGCGGTCGCGATCTCGCGCAACTTGTCGCGCGAGACGGTGCCCGCCCTGACCTTCCCCGGCTCCTTGGAGCCGGATTTCAGATTGGCGGCCTTCTTCAGGAAGTAAGTCACCGGCGGGGTCTTCATCACGAAGGTGAATGACTTGTCCTGGTAATAGGTTATGACCACCGGTATCGGCGATCCCTTCTCGACTTCCTGGGTCTGCGCGTTGAATGCCTTGCAGAATTCCATGATGTTGATGCCGCGTTGACCAAGTGCCGGGCCGATCGGGGGCGACGGCGTCGCCGATCCCGCGGGGACCTGGAGCTTGAGCTGGCCGGCTATTTTCTTAGCCATTCTCGGTCTGCCTCTTCATGATGCCGGCGCGAAGCCGGCGGTTGCAGTCTGGTGGTCCGGCCAAAGGACGACCGGCCAAAGTAAGCCGTCCACGCCTCCCACCCGTTGATGCGATACGGTTGTTGCCGATCGCTTCTCTGCCGCCCGGCGGCAGAGAATCCCCTTAATTCTTCTCGACCTGACCGAATTCGAGGTCGACTGGCACCGCCCGCCCGAAGATCGACACCTCCACCTTGAGCCGCGCCCGATCCTCGTCGACCTCCTGGACGAAGCCGTTGAACGAGGCGAACGGGCCGTCCGAGACGCGCACCTGCTCGCCGATCTCGAAGGTCACCGAGGGCTTGGGCCGTTCCACACCCTCCTGCACCTGATGCAGGATCCGCTCGGCCTCCTTGTCGGTAATCGCCACCGGCTTCGAATCCCCGAGGAAGCCGGTCACCTTGGGAGTGTTCTTGATCAGCGAGAACACGGCGTCCGTCAGGTTGGCGCGGACCAGGACATAGCCGGGAAAGAACTTGCGCTCGGCGTCCACCTTGCGGCCGCGGCGCACCTCCACGACCTTCTCCGTGGGAACGATGATCTGTTCGATGTGCTCGCTAAGTCCCTTCTGCTTCGCCTTGTTTTCGATATCCTCGGCGACCTTCTTTTCGAAGTTCGAATAGGCGTGGACGATGTACCAACGCGCAGTCATCCCGAAAAATTCTCCAAAAATGCGTGGGTCTCAGCGCCCGATGCCGAGGATTAACTCGACCATGAAGGCCATGACCTGGTCGGCCGCGAAGAAGAACAGCATCGCGAGCACCGCGAAGACCAGCACCATGACGGTCGAAATCATGGTCTCGCGCCGCGAAGGCCAGGTAACCTTCGCGCCTTCCGCCCTTACCTGTTGTAGAAAGGTAAAGGGGTTCGAAATCCTTGACGCCATTTGCCGCTCTGCTTTCGAAGGACCGTGGGACGGGCCTTGGATGATCCCGAAATATCGGGAGATTCCGACTGCATGGTCCCGATATGCGCTTCCGTCCAGAAGAGAGGCGCCGCCATGCAATTAAGACGCGCAAAGCGGGTTGCCCAGCTCCACGCGTCGCGTGTCTGACCTGACTACATAAAGTCGATTCCCTCGTCACGCAAGTGCGAAGTTTCTTCTTTATGATCCAAACACCAGCCCGGAAACCATCCAATCGTTCCCGCGCGGCTATGGTGCCCTTATGCCAAAATCACGAGGTTTTGACAAGATGCCGCCAAACATTCATCAATTGCGGCCCGGCTCGACCTGGATCTGCCTCGTGCAGCCGTCGCCGCGGCAGACCCTGGGGACTGCTCCCCGCTTGTTCGAGATCGACAGGAACCTGCGCGGTGGTTGGCAGGGGCAGCAGGGCTCGAACCTGCGACCTGCGGTTTTGGAGACCGCCGCTCTACCAACTGAGCTATACCCCTAGCGTGCCGGCTTCTATTCCGAAGCAACGCCAACTTCAAGCGTGGCGCGCCGGCTTACGCGCTGCCTCCTGCGGCGGAAGCAGGAGCAGCACCAGGTGCTCCTGCTCCTGCTCCTGCTCCTGCTCCTGCTCCTGCTCCTGGCCTTACTCTTTGATGCTGGCGACGATGCCGGCGCCGACGGTCCTGCCGCCTTCGCGGATGGCGAAGCGCAGCTTCTCTTCCATGGCGATCGGCACG
>JAJFBI010000765.1 GCA_020697385.1 Microvirga sp.
CTCCTTGGCGACGGTCACGCCGTCCTTGGAGATGCGCGGCGCGCCGAACGACTTCTCCATGAGGACGTTGCGGCCTTTGGGACCGAGCGTCACCTTGACCGCGTCAGCCAGCATATCGATGCCACGCAGCATGCGCGCACGGGCATCGGTGTTGAACCTGATGTCTTTGGCAGCCATAGCTGTCAGGCCTCCTTCACTTTATTGATGATCGTTCCGGAGCTCACGCCGCCTTGCTGGCGGCGCTCTTGCCCTCGATGATGCCCATGATGTCGGACTCCTTCATGATCAACAGCTCGTCGCCGTCGATCTTGACCTCGCTGCCCGACCACTTGCCGAACAGGATGGTGTCGCCCTCCTTGACGTCCGGCGGGATCCGCTTGCCACTCTCGTCGCGAGCGCCGGGACCAACCGCCAGCACCTCGCCCTGCATCGGCTTCTCTTTGGCGGTGTCCGGAATGATCACGCCACCGGGCGTGCGCTGCTCCTCCTCGATCCGGCGCACCACCACGCGATCATGCAATGGCTTGATCTTCATTGCCCTCTCCTCATGTTCCACGGATAAGACGGCGGTCGAACCGCCACGCCGGAAGATTTCCGCCGTCTTTATGCTTTGCTTGTCGAGATCTTCTTAGCACTCCCGGGTGATGAGTGCTAATAGCGTGCATATTGGGATAACCGGATCGGCTGTCAATCCACTCGGCGAAATTTTCCACCTGACTGTTCATGTGGCGAGAAGAACTTGCGGCCCGACTGCCGCAACGAGCGGGCGGCCTCCAGCGAGCCGATCCGGATGCCGACGGGCAGCTCTCAGCAGCCGAGAAATGGTGGGCCCAGGGCGAATTGGACAGGACCAGGGCGGCGATGGTGACCGCCAGGAGGATTGCGCCCGCCGGCTGGTCGGAACCGCCGGCCCCACCGCCCGCGGCGGTGCTGTCAGTCTAATGCAAACCGGTCTCCAAACCGCCCGGAGTCAGAGATCTTAGGCGGCCAGCTGACGCCACTCGGCCAGGGCGACCGAGCGGTTCTGCTTGAAGATGTTGCGGCGGTTGAGGTGGCGGTCCTGATGGAAGTGGTTGTGGATCGAGGCGTGAACGGAGGCAAACTTCTGCAGGGTCTTGACGTTTCTGGACCTGGCCATTGCACCCTCTCGTCGTCGGAACGGCTGATGTGAGTTCTCGGCGCGATTATTGCGCCAACGCCCACATTCCTGACGCCCCACGATCTCCATCAACCTTCATCAGCACCATAGGAAACGGCGCGCCACAGGTAGTGCATCTCGCCGTTGATCCGGACGAAGACCTCGTCCAGATGCCAGCGCCAGCGCGAATACGATCGATGATAGATCCGGCGCTTTCTGATTTCCGCGGCGAACATCGGACCGAACCGGTTCCACCAAAACCGCACCGTTTCGTGGCAGATATCGATCCCGCGCTCGAACAGCAGATCTTCTACCTGCCGCAGCGACAGCGGATAGCGGATGTACATCATGACCGTGAGGCGGATGACCTCGGGTGAGCTGTTGAAGTACCGAAAGGGATTGCGCATCGCAGGAGGCTACGGACCGCCCCTACCGGGCTCAAGCCAATTTGCTCTGACAATGCCCGGCGGTGCCCAAAGCCCGACGCATCTCGGCGGCGGCGCCGGTCGCGATCGGCAGCACGCCGAAAGTGTTCTTGGCCGCAAGCCCGCCAGCACCGTGTGACTTTTCCGGGCTAGGAAGGACTTCTGATCTGGATCCGCTTCGCCTCCGGCTCCGGAGCCCTTGGAATGGCGAGGTACAGCATTCCGTCCTTCAGGTTCGCCTCAATGCCATTGATGTCGAAATCGCCGGACAGGGTGAACTGTCGCTCGAAGTCACCGACCTCGTACTCGCGATAGACCAGGCTGTAGCCCTCCGGGACCTCTTCATCGACGCGGCCGTAAATGGACAGGACACGCTTCTCCAGAGTGACTTCCAATCCGTCCGGCTTAACACCTGGCAGATCAGCCGCAACAACAAGGCCGGTTTGGGTTTCGTAGATGTCGACCCGCGGCAGGAACATCGGCCGGTCATGGGTACGCTCGCCCCCTCCCTGCTCCGCTGGCAGCTTGGCTTCGTTTTCCTGCTGGTTTGCCTGCGCAGCCTGAGACGGCTGCTTCTTCGCATCCTTATCTTGAGCTTTCGCTCTTTCTTGCCTGGCCATAACCGCCTCCTACCTCGCCTTCACCTTGATGCGCCTGGGCTTGTCCCCCTCGGCGCGAGGAAGCTCCAGCCTCAGCACACCATTGTTCATTGCGGCTTCGACACCGTTCGGGTCGACCATGAAGGGCAGGGACAGGGTCCGCACGAATCGGCCCTGCCGCCGCTCACGCCGGTGATATCCCTTGGCTTCGTCCGTGTCCGTTCGCCGCTCACCGCTGAGGGTAACCGCGTCCCGGTGGACCGAGACCTCCAGATCCTCGGATTTCACCCCCGGCAGTTCCGCGGTGATGACCACGCCATCCTGATTGGCGTAGGCGTTGACCGTCGGGAACTCTGCTGCCCTTGCAGTGCCTCTTTCCGCCATCCGGGTCAGCTCATTCTGGAGGCGACGCATGTCGCGAAATGGATCTGCGCCGTAAAGCATTCGTGTGACCATTTTCCCCTCCTCGCGTTCGAGCAACAAGCGGGGCTGAACAGCCCGTCGCCGCAGGCGCTGGTGCCGATGACATGGCCATCGATCTTTCCCCAAGGTTTCGGGCGGCCCGCGCTGCACGTCGTGCGGGTCGCCCGCAGCGAGACTTCGATCATGACGTGGCGGGCGCTAGCCAAAGCTGTTGTAAATCAATCCGTGCGAAATACTTCGCAGGGCACCTCTCGGGCTCAGCGCGCGAGCCGGCTCGGCGACTGCGGCCCCGATGCGTCCCCCGATCCGGTGCGCGCCGGTCCCCAAGGCAGCGCTCGGCCGAGCGGGCGACGTCGAGGCGCTTGCGCAGCTTCACCTGCGGCACCAGCACGAACATCACCACCGTGGCAAGACCATCGCGCCGTGCTCGGGCTCGATCGGTCGCGCGCCGGAACCCGCGCAGCT
>JAJFBI010000184.1 GCA_020697385.1 Microvirga sp.
TGGGCGTTTCCGATGACCTGAAGGAAATCGATGGTGTCACCAGCGCCATGATGGTGGCGCTCGGCGAGAACGACATCAAGAATGTCGAGGACCTGGCCGGCTGCGCCACCGACGATCTCGTCGGCTGGACGGAAGGCCGTGGCCCCGAGGCCACTCGCCATGCGGGCGCTCTCGACGGCTTCGACGTGTCCCGTGCGGATGCCGAGAATATGATCATGGCCGCCCGCGTGAAGGCGGGCTGGATCGAGCAGCCGGAAGAGACAGTTGAGACTGAGGGATCGGCCGAAGAGGCCGAGACCGAAGCTCAGCCGTCCTGACGGCAATGGCAAAGCGAGGTCAGCATTCGTGCCGCGGCATGAACCGGAGCGCACCTGCATCGTCACCCGCGAGGCTCACAGCCCCGCGGGATTGATCCGCTTTGTCCTCGGGCCCGACCACCAGGTCGTGCCCGACCTCAGGCACAAGCTGCCGGGCCGCGGCGTCTGGGTGACGGCCCGGTCCGACATGGTGGAAGAGGCGGCCAAACGTCGCCTCTTCGCCCGCGCTTTCAAGGCCGAGGCCAAGGCTTCGGAGACCCTGGCCCAGGACATCCGGCGCCTTCTCCGGGACGACCTCCGGCAGGGCCTGGCTCTCGCCAACAAGGCCGGATCGGTGATCACCGGCTTCCATAAGGTCGAGTCGACCATCACGGATAAGCCCATCGTTGCCCTTATTCATGCCGCAGAAGCGGCCGAAGATGGGCGAAGAAAATTGGCAAACCAGTTGCGAAAACGCTTCGGCGAGGCAATATCTAGCTTTCCGGTCATCCAAGAATTGTCGAATGACGAATTGGATTTGGCATTAGGCCGGTCAAATGTGATACATGCTGCCCTCGTCGCGGGCGCTGGGAGCGACGGCTTTCTGAACCGATGGCATCGTTACCGCATCTTTTGCGGCATCGGCGCCGATCAAACTGGCCTCGGAAACGAGACCGGCGAACCCACGACTATGAAACCCGCAGGAACTGAGGCGGAATGACCGATACGAAAAACCAGGGCGACAAGACTCTTCATGTGTCGTCCAAGACGCTTTCTCTGAAGCGCCCCGTCGAACAGGGCGTGGTGCGCCAAAGCTTCTCCCATGGCCGATCCAAGTCGGTTGTGGTCGAGACGGTGAAGCGTCGCCCTGCCGTTGGCCCCACCGGGGGCAAGGAAGACAAGCCCGTGCCGCAACAGGCCGCGGCCCCTGCGGCTGCGCCCAAGCCTGCGGCTCCGACCCCGAAGCCGGCAACGCCTGCCCAAGGCGGCCGCCCGCAGCGCTCAGCTCCCAATACCCCCCGGTCCGGCGGCATGGTGCTGCAGACGCTCTCCGAGCAGGAGCGCGATGCGCGCATGAACGCGCTCGTCGATGCGCGCCGTCGCGACGAGGAAGACCGCAAGCGTCAGGCCGAGGAGGCAGCCCGCCGCTCCGAGCGCGAGGCCGCCGAGGCCCAGGAGCGCGAAGCCGCCGAAGCCCGCAAGCGCGAGGAAGAGGATCGTCGCCGTCAGGACGAGGAGCGCAAGCGCCGCGCCGAGGACGAGGCTCGCCGCCGTCTTGGCGAAGAAGCCCCGCGTCAGGCATCCGCAACGGCTCCGGCCGCGCGCGGACCGGCCCCGCGCTCCGATGCTCCGCGCTCCGACCGGCCCCGCCAGGACGGCCCTCGCCCTGCCGGCCGTTTCGACGGCCCGCGTCCCTCCGGTCCGCGCCAGGACGGTCCCCGTCCGGGTGGTTTCGGTGGCCCGCGCAGCGGTGGCGGCACCATGGGTGGCCGCCCGCCGAGCCTGAATCATATGGCACGCCCGGCCGCGCCGGTTGCGCCCGATCCGGAAACGGCAAAGCCCCATACCCGCACGGCCGCCCCCGTCGCCGCCCGCGCTGTCGTGGCAGACGACGAGGAGGGTGCACGCACCATCCGCCGTCCCGGCGTTCCCGCGAAGCCCGCAGCCCTGCCGAAGACGCCCAAGACCGCGCCCGGCGAGGAAAAGCGTCGCGGCCGTCTGACGCTTGCCAATGCGACCTCGGGTGAGGACGAGCGCACCCGCTCTCTCGCCGCCTTCCGTCGCCGCAATCAGCGCCTCATGGGCCACCGCCAGGTGGAACAGAAGGAAAAGATCGCCCGCGAGGTGATTATTCCGGAGACGATCACGATCCAGGAACTGGCGAACCGCATGTCGGAACGCGCTGTGGACGTGATCAAGATGCTGATGAAGCAAGGCCAGATGCATAAGATCACCGACGTGATCGATTCCGACTCGGCCCAGCTGATCGCGGAAGAACTCGGCCATACGGTGAAGCGCGTTGCGGAATCCGACGTCGAGGAAGGCCTGTTCGACACCCCAGACGTGGACGACAACCTCGTCACCCGTCCGCCGGTTGTGACCATCATGGGCCACGTCGACCACGGCAAGACCTCGCTGCTCGACGCGATCCGCAAGACCAACGTGGTGTCCGGCGAAGCCGGCGGCATCACCCAGCATATCGGCGCCTATCAGGTGACCTCGCCGCTCGGCGGCAAGATCACCTTCATCGATACGCCGGGCCACGCGGCCTTCACGGCCATGCGTGCCCGTGGTGCCAAGGTGACGGACATCGTCGTGCTGGTGGTGGCCGCCGATGACGGCGTCATGCCGCAGACCGTCGAGGCGATCAATCACGCGCAGGCCGCCGGCGTGCCGCTGATCGTGGCGATCAACAAGATCGACAAGCCCGACGCGAACCCGCAGCGGGTGCGCACCGAGTTGCTGCAGCACTCCATCGTCGTCGAGTCGATGGGCGGCGAGACCCTCGAGTTCGAGGTCTCCGCCAAGACCCGCGACGGCCTCGAAACCCTGCTTGAAGGTCTTCAGCTCCAGGCCGAAATCCTCGAGCTCAAGGCCAATGCCGAGCGCTCGGCGGAAGGTACCGTCATCGAGGCCAAGCTCGATCGCGGCCGCGGTCCCGTAGCCACCGTGCTCGTGCAGCGCGGAACGCTTCGCACCGGCGACATCGTCGTGGCCGGCGCCGAATGGGGTCGCGTGCGTGCCCTGATCAACGATCTCGGCGCCAACGTGAAGGAGGCCGGTCCCTCCGTCCCGGTCGAGGTGCTGGGCTTCAACGGCACGCCCGAGGCCGGCGATCGCGTTGCGGTGGTCGAGTCCGAGGCCCGCGCCCGCGAGGTCACCGAATACCGCACCCGCCAGAAGCGCGAGCGTCAGGCGGCCCGCATGGGCTCGGCCGGCCGTACGCTGGCCGACATGATGCACGACCTCAAGGCCGGAGCGGGCCGCAAGGAATTCCCGCTCGTGGTCAGGGCCGACGTACAGGGCTCGGCAGAAGCGATCGTCGGCGCCCTCGAGAAGGTCGGCAACGAGGAAGTTTCCGCCCGCATCATCCAGGCCGGTGTCGGCGGCATCTCGGAATCGGACGTCACCCTGGCGGAAGCCTCGAACGCCATCATCCTGGCCTTCAACGTGCGTGCCCATAAGGAAGCGCGTGAGGCGGCCGAGCGTTCCGGCATCGAGATCCGCTACTACAACATCATCTACGACCTCGTGGATGACGTGAAGGCGGCGATGTCCGGTCTGCTCGCTCCGACCCTGCGCGAAGAGCGGCTCGGCGAGGCGCAGATCCTCGAGGTGTTCAACGTGTCGAAGGTCGGCAAGATCGCCGGCTGCCGCGTCCTCGATGGCGTGGTCCAGCGCGGCGCCCATGTCCGCCTGATCCGCGACAACGTGGTCATCCACGAAGGCAGGCTCTCGCAGCTCAAGCGCTTCAAGGACGACGCCCGCGAGGTCACCTCGGGTCAGGAATGCGGTATGTCCTTCGAGAACTACCAGGACATGCGCGTCGGCGACCAGATCGAGTGCTACCGCGTGGAAGAGGTGAAGCGGTCCCTCTAAACCGATTCACTGCTTCACAGCTTGAACAATGCGTCATCACCGGGCTTGTCCCGGTGATCTCGCTTTGATGAGCCGGATCCATCCGGCCACGACATCCCACAGCGATCCGGTCCAACCCCGGAGATTCAACAATGGCCAAACGTTTCGAACAAACTACCGGACCTTCGCAGCGCCAGCAGCGCGTGGCTGAGCTTATCCGCCATGCGCTTGCCGAGGTTCTCTCCCGCGGCGATCTGCAGGACGACGTGCTGACCAGGAACGTCATCACGATTCCCGAAGTGCGCATGTCGCCGGATCTCAAGCTCGCCACCGCTTACATCATGCCGCTGGGCGGCAAGGATGAGGAAGCTGTGCTCAAGGCGCTGGAGAAGAACAAGAAGCACCTGCGCCAGGAGGTGGCTCGCCGGGTGAACCTGAAATTCGCCCCCGACCTGCGCTTCCGCCGCGACGAGAGCTTCGACGAGGCGGCCCGCATCGATGCCCTCCTGCGCACCGAGCGGGTGGCCCGCGATACGGGCAGGGCCGGCCCCGCCGTGTCCGATGACGAGAACGACGAGCAGGATTCATGAGCGAGGAACGCCCGCAGCGGAGGCCCCACGGGGACCGACCGAAGAAGCGCGACGTCAATGGATGGATCATCCTCGACAAGGGCGTCGGCATGACCTCGACCCATGCGGTCGCTGTCGTCAAGCGCGGCCTCTCGGCCAAGAAGGCCGGGCACGCCGGCACTCTCGACCCGCTCGCCTCGGGCATCCTGCCAATTGCGCTGGGCGAGGCCACCAAGACCGTGCCTTTCGTCATGGACGGGCGCAAATCCTACGTGTTCACCGTGGCCTGGGGCGCGGAGACGAACACGGACGATACCGAAGGCGAGATCGTCGAGCGTACTGATAAATTGCCCGACCCGTCCGACATCGAGGCGCTCCTGCCCCGCTTCACCGGTCAGGTGCAGCAGGTGCCGCCGCGCTTTTCCGCCATCAAGATCGCCGGCGAGCGCGCCTATGACCTCGCCCGCGATGGCGAGGTGGTGGAGTTGCAGGCCCGTACGGTGGAGATCGACCGGCTTGCCCTCGTGCATCACGACGGCAACCGCTCGATCATCGAGGCCGATTGCGGCAAGGGCACCTATGTGCGCGCCATCGCCCGCGATCTGGGCCGGACCCTCGGCTGCCTCGGCCACATCGCGGCCCTCAGGCGCACCCGCGTCGGCCCCTTCACGGAGCACGACGCTGTCACCGTGGACGATGTCGCCACCGATCCGGCGGCCCTGCGGCCGGTGGAAACGGCGCTCAGCGAAATCCCGTCGATCGCGGTGAGCCGCGACATGGCCGGGCGCCTCATGCGCGGCCAGTCCATTATCCTGCGCGGGCGCGAGGCGCCCCTGTCTGGGAAGGTCTATGCCACCTGCAACGGCGTGCTCATCGCCGTGGGCGACGTGGAGCGCGGCGAACTCGTGCCGCACCGGGTGTTCAATTTGGGCGCTTAGAGGAAGCCTAACCCGCTGTCATTCCGGGGCGGCTCATCAGAGCCGAGCCCGGAATCCATAACCGCTGACGGTATAGAAAAGGACGCTACGTGACCCGCAGCATCCTACCGAGAAAGTCGTGTCTATGGATTCCGGGCTCGCCTCCGGCGCCCCGGAATGACAGTGAGTCGCGTTCAGAACATGAAAATGGCCGGGACAAGCCCGGCCATGACGTCGAAGGAAAGCGATCAGCTTACCGATCCGCCTTCAGGCCCTGCGCCGAACGGCTCAGGAACTTCAAGGTGATCGGCTCGATCATGTCGTAAACCGCCTGGGCGGTCCTTTCCTCTTCACGCAGCGACTCCTGGAGCGCCGGAATGAACTTCTGGTTTCCAGAGGCTTCAGCCATGGCGATCAGGGACTTGTACGACGCAATCTCGAAATTCTCGAAGGCGTGGTTGGCGAAGGTGTTCTTCAGAACCTCGTCGGCCATCGGCATGTGGCCGGCCGCCGCCAGATTGGCCATGAACTGGGTGGCCATGTCCTTCAGGATCGAGCGATCGGCACCGAAGCTGTGCAGGGCCTCGTCGAGGCGGCGGATCTGGCCTTCGGTTTCGACGATGTGCCGGCGCAGGAGATCCGACATTTCCGGATAATTCTCGAACCGCTCGACCTGCCGCTCCATGAGCTGAATGGCCTGCTTCTCGAGAGCGTGGGCGTTCTCGAGGCCGGTGATGAAGATGTTGCGGATGTCTTCCGAAGACGTGAGGTCAGCCATGCCTGTAGTGGCAGTCATGATGTCAGCTTTCTATCTTGGGGGTCTCTGGTTCACCAACCGTGACCTGGAAAACTTGTTCCGCCTGAGAGTGGTCCAAAACGGCTCATCTTATTGCTCCGCTTGGGAAAAACGATTTCTCTGGCACTCCGGCGCATTTCGTGTATGGTGCGCCATCTTTTCTGAGGCTTATGCCCCGAAAGACGCGTCCGAGTTCGGACCGCGCTGGACGACATCCCGGCCCGGCCCTTCCGGATGCCCCGGACCCGAAGCCCTGAAGGCCAAGGTCT
>JAJFBI010000185.1 GCA_020697385.1 Microvirga sp.
CAGACCCCGTAACTCAGCGAAATCGGTTAACACGGAGTTATCCAGCGCGGAGATGGGGGCCGCGATGAGGAAAAGCTGCGACGGGAGCGGGGCAAAGTGGGAGCCGCGGATCCGAACCCTTGTCTTCGCCCGCTATTCGATCACCTCGTCGGCGCGGGCGAGGAGGGAGGGTGGGATCGTGAGGCCGAGCGCCTTTGCGGCGTTTAGATTGATCACGAGTTCGAACCTGGACGGCCGCAGCACCGGGAGGTCGGAGGGCTTAGCCCCCTGGAGGATCCGGCCGGCATAAACGCCGAGTTGACGATATGCGTCGGCCCGGTGGTGCCCGTAGCTGATCAGACCACCAGCGTCAGGGTACTCGCGTCGCTCGTATACGGTGGGCACTCCGTGACGTGCTGCGAGCGCAACAATGAGCCCACGTCGGCCGCTGAAAAACGGATCACTGGCGACGACGAGAGCACTCACCTGCTGACTAACGAGAGTTGCGAAGATGCCATTCAGGCGAGCTTCGCTGTCGGCAGACAAGATGAGTACCTGCCGCCTCTCAACCCGAGCGGCTTCATGCACGTCCCGCATCTCAAACTCGCTGTCCGGATTGTTCGGGTTTACTAGCACGGCGATCATAGTTGCGCTCGGCAGTAAGTCGCGAAGCAGCTCTAGCCGCTTTGCTCCCAGCTCGACCCCGAGCCAGGCGACGCCTGTGAGGTTGCCGCCCGGTCTGTTGAGGCTAACGACCACGCTCACCACCCATGTAAAAGACGACTGGAATAGAAGTAGTCGCGCCCTTCGCCGCGAGCGCTGCAGCAGTGCCGCCGTTAGCAAAAATCACCGCTACCTGGCGGCGCACCAGCTCATCGGCTATGGCCCGAAATCGGTCGTACTCGCTCCCGGCGGCTCGGTGTTCAAACGCGACGTTTCGACCCTCTACATATCCGACTTCATTCAAGCCTTGGCGGAATGCGTTAAGCAGATGCGCGAAGACTTTGGCTGCCCGCTGCTGAGAAACCCGATGACGGGAATTGCGGGCGGCTGTGCATGCGCCCGGGAGGCCGAGGTCACCCCGCCTGCAAGGACTGCGAGAACCTCTCGCCGCCTCATCGGCACCTCCCGCGCGAGCGGACCTGCTCTGGCCGTCAGTAGAGCACGCGACTGCGATCAGCGCGAATCGTGAGACTCCCTTTCGCTTGATCCGGCCCGCCATCATCCGGCACGATGAAGCCGAAGCCCTCCAGCTTACCGTCGCTATCCGGCGAAGCCGGCGGCGCGGGTGAAAGCGGTATGTGCGAAAATGTACCCGTCCCGCGCGATCGGGCCGCGGAAAGCCTCGGCCCGCACCGCCGCGAAACGGAGCATGTCAGCCGGCGAGAATCTCGGCGGGGAGCCGAAGCGGCGGGCGGTCGGCAGCGGTCGAGCCGCAAGAGCACGAGCGCGGCCGCGCTCCCACCGTGCCGCGAGTTGCCTGACGCGCTCGGGAGCGTTGTCGAGGGGCACATCGGCGCGCCACGCCCGCGTTCCTGGATAGGCCGGATCGGGGCAGAGGCAGATATGATCGATCTCGGCGAGCGCGACAGAATCTAGCCACGCGCCGCCGTCTGCCCGCCGGCACTTCACGCGTCTGCAAAAGTTCACGCTGCATCCCAGGCCGGCGTCGGAAACCATCCCCCTGACGATTCCCCACCGTTGGCTGTGGGAGTAAGGCTCATACAACGCCTCCCAACCTAATCCATACCCGTCCTCGAATAGCGTCAGCGTGCCGTCCTCAGTGCTCGCCAAAGCGGGCTCCGCCGGATCGTGCGTGTACGCCTGCAACCGAATGGCGCGGCGGCCGTCCGCGAGCTGCGCCCGGAAAGCGCCGGGCATCACGCGCTCCAGCAGCGTGTTGCTGAGGTACGCGGTCTGATTGTATTGGAGCGCGTAGCCTCTAATCACTATAATATTTTCATTCACGGGCGGCCCGCCTACAGGGTGAACATGCTTTCGGCGAGATCGAAAGGCCCGCCGCGCGACACAACATTCTTGCCGAAGTCCGCCAAGAAAATGAGATCGTCATGGTCCGCGCCGCCGCCGCTGTCGCGGTAGTACGCCGCAAATCGCGCCCGGATGTTCACGCCGTTCCAGGCGCCGGGGCCAAGCAAGATGATGAGCTTTCCGAGCTGCTTTGTTTTCGAGACCGTCACGGGCTGCGAGCCCACGCCGGTAAGTGCATGCGAGGCCACGTCCGCACGCATCGCGTGGTTACTCTCGTCCGGCAGGTAGGTGTCGCTCAAAAGCACTACCCGAAACCGGTCTCCTTCAAGGTTAATGCGGCCTTCGAAAAGGGCATGAAAGCCCGATGCGTAGACGAAGCTCTTGCCCTTCGCGTCGATTTGTTCGCGGAGCTCGTTGAGGTCCGCTTCTAAGCGCGCGAGGCGCGTGTCGCTTCGGTCGAAGCGCACGGTCAAGGCTGCCATCGCCCGCTGCACAATGCGGAATGGTCCCGCCGCCGGCCGCGCGGGCGGGGGCGTCAGCGCCCGGTTCGTGATCATGGGAAGATCGCTCATTTTGCGCCCCCATCCGAAGCGGTGGCGCCGCCGCTCGCCGAGCCAGACTTAAGCGATGTCATCGCCGTCAACTCGCGGTGCAGTTCCTGAAGGGCCACATGCTCGTCATCGTCGCGGTGCTCCGGTTCCATCATCAGGGCATCCAACCGCCGCTCGATTGCCTCGAGGCGGGCGAGCACGCGGGGGTCAGTCAAGGGAATGATGTTGCTCATGTTGTCACCACAGAAAGGAAGCGGGCGCGGCCAAGCGAGTCGAACACCAAGTAAAACCCGCCGGCCGCGCCGCCCACGCCGAGCCGACTTCTAAAGCTCGGATGGAAAAAAGGGGTTGCCGCAATTTCATCTCTCGGCTCCAACAGCGCGGCCCATATCGGCGAGCGCCCTTCGAGCCTTCGCGGCTTTCGTCTCACCGCCGGGCAGGCGGGCGATCTCCTGCCGCAGCAGCGCCGTACCGGCGAAGCGGGGCGCGAGGGACTCTGCAGGCACGGCGTGGCGCATGGTGTAATTATCGATGGTGCTGAGCACGGCGTGGGCCGCGTGGATCAGATCGGCCGCTTGGGAGAGCGGGGCGACGAGCTGCGCGAGGTGCTCGTCGACCGCCCGTTGGAAGGCCGGCAGGTCCGCTGCACGGGCCTCGCGCAACGCCCGCCGGGCCTCGTGCGACCGCTTCTCCGCAGTTTCAAGGGCAAGGCGGGCCTCGCGTTCGCTCGGCATTTCCTTGGGGCGATCGGGTTGGAGATTGCAGGCTTCGCCGTGGGCGATCCGGTAAAGGCTCGCAGCGTTGGCGCGCTCATCGGCTGCCACTCGCGCGGCGGACTCTAAGCGGATCAAGCGGTCCGATTTGACGTTTGCCAGCGTCACGTTGATCGCGGCGAGCGTGTCGACGAGCGGTGCGGGTTCCGGGGTGGCGGCCCCGGTGCGGAGCGGATTGCGCATGAGCACTATTGAAAATCCCTTTCTCTGTTGTAGTTGATATGGCAGACTATCGGCCGGATTAAAAGAGCACGTTGGAAATCTGACACGCCTATTATTTCCAACTACTGCATGGCCCGATGATGTTCCGAAGCTGTCGCGTGCCGGGCCAAGACGGAACCCAAAGCAACAGCGTCCGCACATCTTGCTCCAGCTTTTCACGATCGACACGGCCAAGGGCGGAGAACTCTCTCCCATCGAGCCCGCCGCCCGCCGCGATCACCTGGCCGGCCGTTCCCAAAATTGTCGCCACTTGATTATCCGTCGCGCGTGCGATGGCGCCGAAGATGTCGCGTGCAAGCAATCGAATCGCTTCATCCCTTGCGACCCGAAGCGCGGTTCGGGGCATCACTCGCGGCAGCATGTAGCGCAGAATTTTCAGGGCTGTCGCGTCGCCTCCAATGGCTCGCGCGATCACGTCCTCGCGTGTCGGCGCAGCGGTGCGACAATCAAAACTCACGTCCACTCAGCCGTGATCATGTGGGCCGCGTCGGCGCGGATACTCGACTTCGATCACCTCGGGCGCGAGCGCACCGCGAGGCACACGGCGCTCCTCGGGCGCGAACAGGCCGAGCCGTTTCAGGTAGGCGGGCTGGGACTCAAACAAGGGGGGATGAGCTGGGTCGGCGGCCTCGTATCCTGCCGCAGTGGCAGCCGTATCGTCAGCGGTGACAAAACCGTCAGGCGAAGGAAGGCCACAATTGGCGATGTAGGGCGGCATGCCCCACACTTCGCTACGGAGCGCCCCCCGTCCGCCCACGCGCTTGCGAGGCTCAGGCGCTTCAAAGCGCCACCAGCATTTCGGCCGGGTTCCGGGGTTCGCCTTGACCCACCACGAGAGCACGGCTTTGCCGTGTTCGTTCCACAGTTCTCTCGCGGTCTTCTTGTCCGGGTGGAAGGAGGCATCATCGCCAGCACTGAGCGAAATGAGCTGCCAACTGTGCTCCCGTTCATCGTCCAACGTCGTCGCATCATGGAGGAAGTCCCATGAGCATAGATCAATGCTGGGATCGAGCGCATTGCGGCGTGGGCGCGGTTTAGTCATGTGGTTTGCACTCCTAGGTTTAAGTTCAAGGCGCGCATCGCCGAAATGAATGCGGCTCTGGCGTCGCGTTCGGTCGACAACAGCGGATGCACTTTGACTTGTGCGAAACGGTCCCGGTGCGTCATGCCGTCTTTGGCAATGCCTCTCGGCACAAGCGGGCGCGCTCGTGCGCTTCAAGCGCAGTGCGCAGGAGTGAGAGCGACGCCGCATCGGTGAAGGTGTGCCCGCCGATGATGCCCTCCCAAAGCTGCCGCTCAGGCGGCGCAAGTTCTTTGGGTGCGGGCTCGGCGGCAGCGGCGCGACTTTTCGAGCGCGGCGGCGGCGGTGGTGCCTTATGCTTCAAAAGTGCCTCCCGAATTTGTCAAAGGGCGCGGGGTCGCGAATCTGCGCGTGATCCCCAGGGCGGTACAAAGGGGTAGAAGCCCCAGAAAATGACCCCTCCCTCCCCCTCCTTGTCGGAGCGGACGATTTGCGCCGCGCAGATGCCGGGCTTACGGTCAGTGCTCCAGGCCAGGGGAGTGGCGGCCATGGGGTCAAGCTTCGTAGGACCAAGCTATGGGCGACATAAGCGTCGTCCCGATACGCACTTCCTGTACGCGGTCCACTATGAAGACGGAGGAAGCGGCTACGTCCGCGTTCCGCCCCATCTTGCGAATACGGATTCCACGCAAGCCATCCGCGAAGTCTGCCGAGAAGCGCAGTCGAGAGGGGAACTGCGGCAGGGGAAGATCGCGTCAGTGGTGCCGGTGCACTGAACGCGCGGGCCTTTTCCCGTGAACGCGAATAGCCACGAGTGCGAGCGGACGGGCGGGGCACGGCGACGATCGGCTTAGGCTTGGGCATGGGGGCGATCCCCTGCGAGGGGCTTCATCGGGTCACAAAGCATTTGGTCGTCCCTTCTCTGCGTTGACGGATGACGCGAAGCTGGTCGCCGATCTAAGAGGCTGAAGGTTGGGCTTGGCGTCCGGCCTGCCACACCCCGGGGGCGAACGGTGGGGCAGCGCCACACCACCCCACCACCCCTGTAAGGGGGTGGGTGGTGGGGCAGGCGTTCGGAGTGCCGGTGTTGCCACACCTTGCCACACCTTCGTTTTGAGGGTGGGGCAGACATCAATCTGTAGCCCATTCTCCCACCTCCACGTATTTTCGGGGCATCCTTTTCGGGTCGACCCGCTCCACGATCCGGAGCGCATCTGTCTCGATCCAGACCTTGAGCAAGCCCTTCACCTTTGACCGGACGGCAGGCTCATCAGTGTCTAGGCCGAGGACCTCGGCGACGGCGTTGCCGACCCATGCGGTAGCCTGTGCGTCGGCCCGCCACTCGCCGCGGGCCACCTTCGCCTGCACCGCTCTGAGGTCACTCACGGTCACGCCTTCGAACACGCTCGGCCATTCCCATGCCGTGACGACGCCGACGTGATCGCCGGGCCTGTCGGGGCGCTCATTGCCGAGCGGGACACTGACGAGGCGGTGCCAGGTCGAGCGCTCCGGCGGCGGGGCGAGGTTCGCCTTCCCGTTGTCGAGGCGGAAATAGAACCGGGGCTCGTCCTTGATCCCGGCTTTCTCGGCCTCGTCCTTCGTCATGACGTTGAGTGTGCGGGCGCTCCGCGCGGCGTTGAGAAGGGCGACGGCGCCGCGACCGTCCTCGACGGTAATGGCGAGCCCGTTCGTTTTGCGGCTGTGATGCACGAGTTCGATTGCGCACCGGGTTTCGTCGGCGATCTCGGCCCATGCCTTCACGGTATGCGAGGAGATGAACGGGTCGACGATCATGAGGCCGATGTTGTTGGCGCGGATCGTCTGCCTCACGGCGTCGACGTGAGGGGCGTTGAGC
>JAJFBI010000766.1 GCA_020697385.1 Microvirga sp.
GACTACCTGGAAAAGCGCAAGGCTTCGTTCTTCGCGGCCGAAATCCACACCACCTACAAACGTGAGCTGACGATGCACGACAGAGTGCGGGTCACGCTCCAGCTGGTCGACTTCGACGAAAAGCGCATCCATTACTACACGGAAATACGCCATGCGGGCGAAGGCTGGGTTGCCGCCACCATGGAGGGCCTGTCCCTTCACGTGGATATGGAGACCCGGAAGGTCAGCCCCTTCCCGGACGACATCATGGCCAATCTCGCCGTGATGAAGACCACCCATGCCCGCCTGCCGAGGCCAGGAGCTCTAGGCCGGGTCATCGGCATTCCGCACCGAGCCGAGATCCAGGAGGCCTTGTCAGCCTTGGGCACCCGTCACTAGCAACTGATCGAGCCGCGTGGGCAGGCTCCCCGAGAAATCGGCGGCAATGCGCGGGGAGCAAACAAGCGCTCCCGCTGAATATCCTGGCGGATCTGGTTGTTCTCCATCTGGATACGCTCCTCCAGGTTCAGCTGCCGCTGATCCTGCCGGATGCGCCGGTTGACGTCCTTCGACGCCCGCTCGGACGGGCTCACGCGGGGCAGGCGCGTCTGAGCCTCCACCGGCACCGCCAGTGGCAGGATGAGGCTGGAGACGATGGCCAGAGCAGCCACGAAACGCATGGGACATTCCTCTTTGGGCCTATCACTCCCATATGGAGGTGAAGCCTTCCTCCAACAATGACATTCTGGCTCCGAAGTTCATGCCTGCGGCAGGATCGACAGGCATTCCGGGCTCGACGCCGTTCGCCTTTTGATCCATGGTCCCGCCGATGAATCAGTCCGACCCCAGACCCGATCCGCAGGACAGCTTGGCCCATGAGCCGGCCGCCGGCTCGCTGAGCGCCCGCGCCCGTGCGGCGGTGGCGCCGCAATCCCCTTATCTGAACGGCCTGAACCCGGAACAGCGCGCCGCCGTGGAGGCGACCGAGGGACCGGTTCTCGTGCTGGCCGGCGCCGGCACGGGCAAGACCCGCGTGCTCACCACGCGGATCGCCCACCTGATCGCCACCGGAAAAGCCTACCCGTCCCAGATCCTGTCAGTCACCTTCACCAACAAGGCCGCGCGGGAGATGCGCGAGCGCATCACCGCCGTCATTGGCCCCGTGGCTGAGGGCATGCAATGGCTCGGCACGTTCCACTCCATTGGCACCAAGATCCTGCGCCGTCATGCGGAACTGGTGGGCCTGCGCTCCGACTTCACGATCCTCGGCACGGACGACCAGCTTCGCCTGATGAAGCAGGTGATCGAGGCCGAGGGCATCGACGAGAAGCGCTGGCCCGCCCGCCAGCTCGCCGGCCACATCGACGGCTGGAAGAACCGCGGTCTCGGACCCGACCAAGTACCGGCCGGTGAAGCCGGAGCGTTTGCCAACGGCAAGGGCGGGCGGCTCTACCGAGCCTACCAGGAACGCCTCAAGACTCTGAACGCCGTCGATTTCGGCGACCTCCTGCTCGAATGTCTACGCCTGTGGCGCGAGCATCCGGACATTCTCGAGCAGTACCAGAACCGCTTCCGCTACATGCTGGTGGACGAGTACCAGGACACCAACGTGGCCCAGTATCTCTGGCTGCGGCTTCTCGCCCAGGCGCGCAAGAATCTTTGCTGCGTCGGCGACGACGATCAGTCGATCTATGGCTGGCGCGGCGCCGAGGTCGACAAGCGCGGCGCCGAGGTCGACAACATCCTGCGCTTCGAGCACGACTTTCCCGGCGCGACCGTGATCCGGCTCGAACGCAACTACCGCTCCACCGGCCACATCCTCTCCGCAGCCTCGGGCCTCATCGCCAAGAACCAGGGCCGCCTGGGCAAGACGCTTCGCACCGAGGACGAGCCTGGCGAGAAGGTGACGATCACCGGCGCCTGGGATTCCGAGGAAGAAGCCCGGCTCATCGGCGAGGAGATCGAGGCGCTGCACGCCAAGAAGCACTCGCTCTCCGAGATCGCCATTCTGGTGCGCATCTCGGCCCAGATGCGCGAGATCGAAGACCGGCTCGTGACGCTCGGCGTGCCGTATCGGGTCATCGGCGGCCCACGCTTCTATGAGCGCGCGGAAATCCGCGATGCGCTCGCCTATCTGCGCGTGGTCAACCAGCCCGCGGACGATCTCGCCTTCGAGCGCATCGTGAACACGCCGAAGCGTGGCCTGGGCGATGCCACGATCCAGGTGCTGCACAACCATGCCCGCGCGGCCCGCGTGCCGCTGATGGAGGCAGCGCGCTTCATCGTCGAGACCGATGAGCTGAAACCCAAGCCACGCGGGACCTTGCGTGACCTGCTCATCTCCTTCGGCCGGTGGGCAAAGCTCTCCGAGACCATGTCTCAGTCCGAAGTTGCCCAGACGGTGCTGGAGGAATCCGGCTATACCGACATGTGGCAGAAGGACAAATCGGCGGACGCGGCGGGGCGTCTCGAAAACCTCAAGGAGCTCGTGCGCTCCATGGAGGAATTCCCCGACCTGCAAAGCTTCCTTGAGCATGTCTCGCTTGTCATGGAGGCCAACGAATCCGACACCGTTGAGCGCGTGAGCCTGATGACGCTTCATGCCGCGAAGGGCCTGGAATTCGACACTGTCTTCCTGCCTGGCTGGGAGGAAGGCCTGTTCCCGAACCAGCGCGCTCTCGACGAAAGCGGCCGCGCGGGCCTGGAGGAGGAGCGCCGCCTCGCCCATGTGGGCATCACCCGCGCGCGACGGCGGGCGAAGATCTACTTCGCCTCCAACCGGCGCATCCATGGATTGTGGAACTCGACCGTGCCAAGCCGCTTCATCGACGACCTGCCCGAGTCGAACGTGGAAGTCGCGGAGGCTCCGGCCAACTTCTCCTATGGTGGTTCGCGCTTCGACCGCATGCAGCCCTTCAGCGGCTCGTCCTACCAGACTCCGGGTTGGCAGCGCGCCCAGGCGCATCGTGCCAGCACGGACGATGGCGGCTACTCCGCCCGCCGCTCCGGCGACCGGCGCGGGCCGATGCTGATCGAAGGTGAACTGGTGGCGAAATCCACCGGCGGCTCAGGCTTCAAGCTGGGCGGGCGCGTCCTGCACACCAAGTTCGGTCCCGGCACCATCGAGGCAGTAGACGGCAACAAGCTCACGGTCGAGTTCGACAAGGCCGGGCGCAAGATGGTGCTCGACAGCTTCGTCGAGGCGTTGGGTTAAGTCGCAACGTATCCAACTGTCATTCCGGGGCCGCGCAGTGGATCCCGGAATCCATAACCGCTAGCAGTACAGAACGAAGCGGAACAAGTTTCGCCTCCTTCTAAGACGTTGTGTTTATGGATTCCGGGCTCTCGCTTCGCTCGCCCCGGAATGACAGCGGAAAGTAACTCAGAAGTGACAATGCCCGGCATAAAGCCGGGCATGACGCATTACAAACTATCTAAACTGGCGACTACTCCGCAGCAGCGGGCGGCACGGGAGCCGGCGGCGTGCCGTAGGGGAATGGTTGAGGAACTGGTAGGACACCTCGGTCTTCTCCAGTTCCTGCGGGAAGTTCGAAGGCACCGGCGTCATCTCGAGGCCGTCCTCCTCCAGCTCCTTGATCGCCGCGAGCCATTGGTTCTGGTGCATGGTGTCACGGGCGAGCATGAAAGAGAGCATGTCGCGCACGCCGGTGTCATTCGTCATGTTGTAGAGACGAGCGACCTGCAAGCGCCCCTGGCTCTCGGCCGTCACATTGAAGCGGAAGTCTGCCAGCAGATTGCCGCTCGCAATGGTGTAGGCCGACGTCCACGGATTGCCGACGCTATCCGTAGGCCGAGAGCCAAGTCCGGCAACAATGTAGTGCTGAGGGTTCATGCCGGCCACGATGGCATCCTCGACGCGGGCTCCGCCCATGACCGCTCCCACCACCGAGTTCTTGGCCATCTCCTCCTGCTGCTCGATCGGCGAGGTTTCGAGCAGGCGGGCGATCATGGTGGCGAGCATC
>JAJFBI010000186.1 GCA_020697385.1 Microvirga sp.
CCCCGATTCACCTGACAAACAGAGAAAACGGCGTCGATCACACAGACGGGACAAATCGAGCCGTAAGCCGCAGAGCGAGGCCGGAACATCTAGCGTCGTATGTCGGCTCGAACTTGGTCGGCCGCTCGGAGAGCATTTTGCATCCTTATGTGATCAGCAGGATCCAACCAGTTCCAATCACCAGGAACACCGCTAGGAAGAAAAGGGTTACGAAGAACCCGAGGCGGTAGAGCTCGGATTGCGTGAGGTAATTGCTGCCCACGAAGATGACATTCTGGCTGCCACCCTGTGGCGTGATGACTGAGAAATAGCTGCTCGCGAACAATAGAGCGAAAGCCATCAGCGGCGCTGGAACACCCCCGCGGACGCCTACGTCGAGAAAAACACCGAGCAGCGCAAGCACCTGCGACGTTTGACTCACGAACAAATAGTGGATGACTACGTAAAGGGCGACGAGCACTACATAGGTCACCGGCCAGGGGAGACCGCCCATGTGGGACGCCAAGCGCTGGCCCACATAACCCATGAAGCCCATCTCGTTGAGCTGGCCACTCAAGGCAAACAAGACCGCGAGCCACAGAAACGTGGCTAGCGTGTCGCCCTCCGACGATATGTCGGAGATCGTAAGGACATTCGTCATAAGTAGGAGGCCGAAGCCGAAGAATGCGACGCTGGTCACATTGAGGTGCAGGGCATCGGCGAAGACCCAGCTCAGGACCATGAACGCGAAGACACCGGAGGTGATCCACTCATCGCGGGTGAGAGGACCCAGCGCCCCAAGTTCCTTCCGGGCGGCAACAGGAGCATTGGGAGTTGCGCCGACCGCCGGCGGGAAGATGAGCGCGATGACCCGCGGCAGCAACAGGATCGCGATCAGAGCTGGCACCGATGACGTAATCAGCCATTTGCCAAAGCCGATCTCCACGCCGAATTGCTGCGCGACTTGGATGCCGATGGGATTGGCCGAGGTCGCCGTCATCCAGAGAGCGGACGAGACCGCAAGGCTCGCCATGCCACAGAACATCAGATAGCCGCCCAATCGGCGTCCCTCGGGGTCATCGGGTCGTGATCCACACCCTTGGGCGACGGACAGCACAATGGGATCACACCGCCACGGGCGGTGTTGCTGGGGAAAGCCGGCGCTATCAGAGCATCGGTAATGACTATGCTGTAGGCAAGCCCGAGCGACGACCGCCCGAACAAGCTGACCATGAATAAGCTGATGCGTCGGCCCAGGCCTGATTTCACGACGGCTTTCGCAACCAGGAAAGCGATCACGACCAACAGCACGCTGGCGTTGGCAAATCCCCCGAATGCCTTCGCAGGCGCGACCGTGCCAGTGAGGACCGTTGCCCCGACCGCGAGCGTCGTGGAGGTAAGCAGAGGAAAAGCACCCACCAACACCGATGCGATCGCGGAGACGAACACGGCAAACAAGTGCCACGCCGGCACGGTCAATCCTTCCGGGACAGGGGCGAACCAAATAACAATGGCCAGTCCAAACGGAAACGCTTGCTTCAGTCTTGCCTGCGAGTTGCTCATGGCCGTGAACTTCCCGCGCTGGGATCGCCTCGTGGCGCGCCGGCTCGCACCTGACCCTTTAGGCCCATGGACTGACCTTGGACTGTGCCGTCTTCGTCCTCGAGTAAGAAGCGCCAAGAGAACTCGTAGGAGCCCGTCGCGCCCGAGTAACGCCCGGAGCCCCCGAAGAACGTCCCAAAGACCCGGTTGCTCGTGGCCGTGGTTTCACCCCGAAGCTCGCTGAAGACCTGATCGCCGCGCTCGTCGGTCCAGACCGCACGACCTATCATCCCCGTGGCACTGTCATTGAGCAGGATAGCTTCGGCGCGGAATCCCAGGGCGGGGCGAGAGGGTCCGGTGAGCATCAAGGATCCATCGAAGTCCGCTATGGAAGCCCGTCGATTAGCGCCAAGAGGAATGCCCCCGGCGCTTGCCAACCGCAGTCCACGTCCCTTGGAACTCGCGCCATTCGCTCCCGGCGGAAGCCTGGGCACACGTCAGTGCGGGAGCGCAGATAGCTCCAACCAACAAGGCGATGCACCCTGCTGCTGCGTGATGTGGTCGGCCGATCATGCTTACCCTCCTTGCCCCTACATGCCGGGCGGGGGCGCCGGCGGATAGATGTTGCTCCCTCACGCCGCCCCCGACTCGCAAGAAAAAGGGCGGCTGAGCCGCCCTGAAGTGGGTCGCGGGAGGAAACCGCTCAAGAAGAGCATCCCCATCTTGCGCCTCGTAAGCGGGACGGCTCTTGATCGTTTGGGACGAAAATTCACGGACCTCGAGTCAATCCGGAAGGAAGGGTTTACCCGTGTATCTAACCTAGTGTTCGAGATATGGCCGACGAGACCTCTCACCATATTGCCGAAAAATAAGGGTGGGCGCCCGAAGGTCGCGAGCAATACCGGCGCGAATCGGCAAGGTCGTGCCTGGAGCGGCCGGCGTACTGCAGCGAAGCGGTCGTCGAAGAGATGCCCTTTTCGAGCGTCGCGTGACTGATCACCGGCTGTTCCGCCCAGGCGCCGGTGGCTGAGAGAGACGTGCGCTCCCGCCTGAAAGGGGTGGCGCACATCTGATGAGGACGGCTTCGCTCACGCGCTCCGCTCGGCCATGGCGAAGAAGGGTTGGGATCCGCTCGAACTCTCTAGGCGGGCAGCGGTGCACAGCCGACGCAAGGTTTTCCCTGTAGGGGACATTCTGCGGTATTTGGCTGGACGCGCCTTGCCAATGCCCGGTGATCTGTTGGCCTTGGCTCAGGCGCTCGGAACTGCCCCCGACCGGCTCCTCGAAGGCGGGATGGACCGCGCGGTACTCGAGCTGCGTAACATTGGTAGTGGCAAGGTAGAGCTTCGGCTCGCTCGTGTCGCCGTGGAAACTGCCCGCGCTATCGCTGGGTTACTTACCGCAGAAACTTGAGAAGCAGCCTCGGGGTCCAGCGCCCTCCACTCTGTCCTGGCGAGCTTCTTGCCGTGTCGGGTACTCCCACCAAAGGTTATCTGGAAAGATGGGCCCGCGACGGATCGAACCGAAACAGGAGTCCCGTCCCGCGCCGAAACAGCGCCGAAGGCACCTGTGTCCCGCAAGAGCACTGCCCTGAACGCCGCGATGGCTTTCGCGTTCTGGTGCGTCGCGGGTTTAGTCGCCTTTCAGCTATCAGGCGGTTCGAGCATCATAGCTGCGGCGTGGTTCCGGCTCGGGCTCGTGGCAGGACTCGTGCTCTTCCTCTGATACTCAACTCCGTTTCGAGCCGTTCCCACCCGCCCGCAACGGCCCGGAGTTCAGCACCACGCGCCTTCGCCGGCGAGCGCCACGGCGGCGGCGAAGGTAGACCAAATCGTTGGCAGCACGCCGGCTCACCCCCGCGCTTCAGGCGCGGGAGGGCATGTGCGCGCCTTAGCCCTTCTTTGAGTTTCTATGCAGATCATATCGAGCTGTTTCAGGACGCCTGGGCTCTCAAAGTGCATCCGCACAAGAGGGTAGTCTGCACTCCGCTGTAGCTCGGGATGATGGTGCGGTGATCCGCGTGCTCACCGCTGCGGGGCCATGCTGAAGCCTTCGTCGAGGAGTTTTCTTCGGGCTGTCTCTGTCGCGTCCAATGCACTGCCTCATGCTTGTCGCGAGGAGCATATAGGGCGGAACCGGGATTCGAAATGGCGAGGAACCCGACGATGTGTGCGATGCACACGGCTGGCGCTGAAGTTACGGCGGCTTAGGCCACCCTTAGAACGCCCCTCGTTTCGCCGGATGTACGCGGACGAGGGGCAACCATTTTTCCGGGTCTTTGACTCCACTCCGGCTTGAGTTCGAGGATTGCGAAGCGCACCACGCGCGGTAAATCTATGATGTAAAATTTCGCGGCGCTCGGGTCCTCATAGACGTACCGCATTCGCTCGAAACTCTCGCCGCATTCCTTCAGGGCCGTGTCGAGATCGGTCGGAACTTGGGCGCCTCCACGCCGCGCACGTCCTGAGCCTTAAGCCAAAGCAGGTCGAAGGCGTAGAAGCACGCCGTCGCCTGTCCGTCCCCGACCAGTCGGTGAAAGTCCGGCAAGCCGTCCAGACAGTGCGCCACGGCCTCGCCGTCGAGCATGACGCGCTTGAACGGCAGCGCCCGCATGGCCTCGTGATGGCGACGAACTCGCTCGACCAATCCCGGCCGTTGCGGGACCACAGGCGCACCACGTCGCCGTCTTTGAATGCGAGGATGCGAAAGCCATCGTGCTTCAGCTCGTGAATCCAGCCGTCGCCGTCCGGCACCCTAGGGGCAAGCGTCGGCTGGCACGGGACGACGAAGCCGGGCGGCTGGAGGCGCTTCGGCCGGACCCAGCGGTGCGGGGTGCGTCACCGTCTAACGCACCGGCAATTGTGAGTCCCTGAGACAGCTTGGCGCTGCTCATTTGGGGCGTTGCCGACGACGGTATGCCTAGCGCTTTCGCTCAGGCACCGTGATCGTCACAAGCTTGCCAGTTCGTGGGTCGAATACCGTCAGCGTCATAGGTTTGCAGCCACGAATTCGGCGGGACGCCAACACCCCGTCGAGTTGCTGAGAATGCCACCGAAAGAGCTAACGAATGAAGGGGTGCGCGGGTCGGCATCCGAATCACGCCGCGCTCGCCGCCACTGATCGCTCCGCGCCGCTGTCGCTCGAACAAGTTGGCGATTAACCGGGTGTTAGAAGGTCAGGCTCGATGCTGAAGGCGAGAGGCCAATCCCTCCGTCCACATCCTTGATGGCTTCTCGACGTTGAGGGCGGCTCCGGCCGCCCTTTTCTTTGCCGCCGCTAAAGCTGCGTCTGCTCCGCCGCTTTTTGCGCAAGCCGCACCACACCGGCCGGAAAGTCGGCTCCGGCCGCATGGAGCAACCTTGCGGCATCTATAACCAGAGCTACATCGGGGCTCGCCCGAAACTCTTCTGTAGTGAGGGCGCCCTGCTCAAACGCGACGAGTGTCCGATCCGCGAGACGGTCCGCTAGTTCGGCAACCCGCCGTAATTCGGTGCTCATAAGTCCCCGGGCTCCCTTTCGTGTTTCTGTATCGATACGTGGCGCCTCGCGCCGGGCTTGTCATTGCTTGCCGGTACAGCCACGCATCAGCGAACAGGCCGGGTTCGAAGGGCAGCAGCGTCGGGTTGTGGGCCATCATCGCGGCACGCTCAGTGGCTTGCGCTCCGGGGTTCCAGCCTGCGCTTCGGTTTGACTGGTGGAGCCTTTTAGACCCGGCTCCGACGGTGGCGGCGGAAGGTGCTCGGTCGGGAAGACCCCTCTGGATTTCTGGTGGACCACGCATCCCGCCGCGCCCGCTGCGAGCGCAACAACGAGCAGACGGAGCATGAGCTGCAAGAAAGCTTTGTTCACTTGGCTGATGCATCCAACCCTGAGGAGGTTTGCTCGGGTCGCCAAGCAGTCGCGCAACACGCCGGAGTTCCTCCTCGCCGGCGCAGCGCTTGGGGTGGGATCCGTGGCTTAGGGCCGAGGTCTGACGGACCGTGTTGCACACATTTCAAGGCAGGTCAGGACGTCAACATAGCTCGGTGAGCCTCCTCCTACTCGTTCGAGGCTCACGCACTCGGTCCGCTGCTGCGTCGTGTGCGTCGTCCACACCTTCTCAAGTTGGGTGCGGGCAACCTTCTCTTCCTCCAAACAGCTTTGGTACGGCTTTTGAATTCCGCCCGACAGGCTCGGTGCCGCTCGGCATGTGGCTTCGATGTTGAAGTGAGGGATATCAGACGCGCTAACGGTCCCGAGTGGAAGCAGAACTGAGATGATAGAAGCGATCAGTCGAGCCGTGCCTATCATCTCACTAGCTCCGCTGTGGATCGGGCTGAGGTTGGAGCTATCGAAGGCGAGGTCAAGGAGAGGTCGGCACCCACGATGCACGCTCTGTTGTACCTCGCCGACAAGGCGCCGACAATCTCTCGGAAGGACGTGGGTTGTTGGAGGGCATACACGCGCCCGACTCCAGCCGCGGAGTTTCAGCCGTTTGCCGCATGGTTCCCTATGTACGCCGCCGTTCGACTGGTGACTAGGAATTCCGGGGCGCACCACACTCCGGCGTGTGAGGTAGATTCTTGAGCAAGGACGAAAGCCCCCCTATGAAAGTGAACATCCAAATCGAATGCACGCCGGTCGAGGCCCGTCAGTTTTTCGGCCTGCCGAACGTCGAGCCTATGCAAGCGGCCGTGCTGGAGCAATCCCAGAAAAAGATGCTCGCGGGGATCGACCGCGTCTCGCCCGAAGGGATCATGAGCACCTGGTTCTCGCTCATGCCTCAAGGTGCCCAACAGATGCAAAAGCTCTTCACCGACATGGTCGCGCAAGGGCTTGGCCGACCGAAGGAGTAGGCCGGCCGAAGTGGACCAGGACTTCTCTCCCCCGTTCAGCACACCATCGTGCTGCGCCGTGTCGATCCTGACTCGAACATCGCGCGTTTCTACCTACTGACCGCCCGGCCGTCCCTACCCTCCCCCATTGCCGGTGACCACGACGTTTCCAAACAGGTCGCGTTCGAGCGGCGCCGAGCGCACCTTCAGGTGCTCCCGGAGCAACGCCGGGCTGGAGAATTTGCCGGGCGCACATTACCCTAGACCGATGGACAAGGTCGTCGGCATCGTGGCCCTGCTCGCGATCTACTTTTTAGTGGGTCGCCGCCTACCGGCTCGCTACCACCTGATC
>JAJFBI010000187.1 GCA_020697385.1 Microvirga sp.
TCGCGGATGGTCACGCGCCGATCCATGCGGGCGGCGAGATCCATGTTGTGGGTAGCGATGAGGGCCGCGAGCTTCGAGGCGCGGACAATGGCCACGAGGGTCTGGAACACCCGGTCGGCGGTATGAGGATCGAGGTTGCCGGTGGGCTCGTCCGCAAGCAGCAGGCGCGGAGCATTGGCAACCGCGCGGGCGATGGCGACGCGCTGCTGCTCGCCGCCGGAGAGTTCACCCGGGCGATGATCGAGGCGCTTGCCCAAACCTAGGAAGGTCAGAAGCTGACGCCCGCGATCCTGCGCTTCAGGCTTCGGCAAGCCTCGGATGAGCTGCGGAATCACCACATTCTCCAGGGCCGAGAACTCCGCCAGGAGATGGTGGAACTGGTAGACGAAGCCGAGTTCCTCGCGCCGCACCCGCGTGCGCTCCTGGTCGTTCATGGAGGCCGTCTGCTTCGAGCCGACGAAGACCTCGCCGCCGTCCGGCTTTTCGAGAAGGCCCGCCACATGGAGCAGGGTCGACTTGCCCGTGCCGGACGGCGCCACGAGGGCCACAATCTCGCCCGGCCAGATCGCGAGGTCGGCCCCGCGCAGCACTTCGAGGAAGCTGCCCCCCTGGGGGTAGCGACGCTCGACTTTCGACAGGTAAAGGGCGGGCTGGGACGGGGCTGGCGACATACTCAACCGTAACGCAACGCTTCGACGGGATCGAGTTTCGCGGCCCGCCAGGAGGGATAGAGTGTCGCGAGGAGCGACAGCACCATCGCCATGATCAGGATGGTCGCCACCTCGGTGGGATTCACATCGGCCGGCAGGCGGCTCAGGAAGTAGAGTTCGGCCGGAAAGAGGTTTGTGCTTGTGAGCCGCGAGATCACATCTCGAATGGTCTCGACGTTGAGCGCGAGCAGGAGACCGAGGCCAAAGCCCGCAATGGTGCCGACGATGCCTATGGAGGCACCCGTGATCAGGAACACGCGCATGATGGCGCCGCGTGTCGCCCCCATGGTGCGCAGAATCGCAATGTCCTCCGACTTGTCCTTCACGAGCATGATGAGGCCGGAGATGATGTTGAGCGCCGCCACCAGCACGATGAGGGTAAGGATGAGGAACATCACGTTGCGCTCGACTTCGAGCGCGCCGAAGAAGGTGCGGTTGCGCTGGCGCCAGTCGGTCATCAGGATTGGCCGACCCGCCGCCTCGTCGATGGCCGCGCGGGCCTCGTCCACGCGGTCGGCATTCTCGAGATAGACCTCGATCAGCTGCACGTCGCCCTGGCGGTTGAAATAATTCTGCGCTTCCGTGAGCGGCATGAACACAAAGGTCGAGTCGAACTCCGACATGCCGATCTCGAAGATCGCCTTCACCGGATAGCCCTTGACCCGGGGCGCCGTGCCGAAGGGCGTGGAAGCACCACGGGGTGTAATCAGCGTGAACGTGTCGCCGGCCTGAAGCGACAGGGCATCGGCGAGACGCCGGCCGATCGCCACCCCCTCGCCTTCCTCGAAATCATCGAGCGTGCCCTGGCGGATGTTGCCGGAGATATGCTGAATCTTCTGCAGGTCCTCAGGGCGGATGCCGCGCACGAGAACGCCGCTGCCGTTATACTGCGATGAGCCGAAGGCCTGTCCTTCCACCAGCGGAATGGCGCGCCGGACGCCGGGCACGGCGGCAATGCGCGCAGCCACCTCCGGATAGTCGGTCAGCGGGCTTTCTATAGGTGCCACGAAGATGTGGCCGTTGATGCCGACGATCTTGTCGAGCAGCTCCTTGCGGAAACCGTTCATGACCGAGAGCACCACGATCAGCGTGGCGACACCGAGCATGATGCCGAGGAACGAGAATCCGGCGATCACCGAGACGAAGCCTTCCCGCCGCCGCGTGCGCAGGTAGCGACCGGCGAGCATCCACTCGAAGAGCGAAAAGGGTTTCGTCCCCGTAGGTGTCGCTTTGGTTTCCGCTGCCTTGGCCATGGGAGCTTATTTATGGCTGGCGAGGCGGGCGGCCACGTCGTCGAGAGATAGCGTCTCTCGTTCGCCGGTGGCGCGGCGCTTCAGCTCCACCTTGCCTTCAGCAAGTCCCTTGGGGCCGATCACAACCTGCCACGGCACGCCGATAAGGTCGGCGGTGGCGAACTTGCCGCCGGGGCGCTCGTCGCGATCATCGTAGAGCACGTCGCGTCCAGCCGCGGAGAGTTCACGGTAGAGCCGCTCGCAGGCTGCGTCCGTGCCGGCATCGCCTGCCTTCAGGTTGAGGATCGCAACATCGAAGGGTGCCACACCTTCCGGCCAGATGATGCCGTTCTCGTCGTGGCTGGCCTCGATGATGGCAGCGATCAGGCGGCTCGGGCCGATGCCGTAGGAGCCCATGTGGACCGGCCTCTCCTGCCCGTCCGGCCCCATCACCTTGGCGCCCATGGGCTCGGAGTACTTGGTGCCGAAATAGAAGATGTGGCCGACCTCGATGCCCCGCGCCGACATCTTCTTGTCGGCGGGCACCGCATCGAAGGCATCCGCATCGTGCATTTCGGACGTGGCGGCGTAAAGCGACGTCCACTTATCGACAGTGCTCTGCAGGCCAGGGATATCGTCGAAATCGGTATCCTCGGCCGGAATGTCGAAGTTCAGGTAATCCGCGTGGCAGAACACCTCGCTCTCGCCGGTCGAAGCGAGAATGATGAACTCGTGGCTCAAGTTGCCGCCGATCGGGCCCGTATCGGCCCGCATGGGGATCGCCTTCAGACCCATCCGGGCGAAGGTGCGTAAGTAAGCCACGAACATCTTGTTGTAGGAGTGGACGGCACCATCCTGATCGAGATCGAAGGAATAGGCATCCTTCATCAGGAACTCGCGCGAGCGCATGACGCCGAAGCGCGGACGCACCTCGTCACGGAACTTCCACTGGATGTGATAAAGGTTCAGCGGTAGATCCTTGTAGGAGCGCACATAGCCACGGAAGATCTCCGTGACCATCTCCTCGTTGGTTGGGCCGAAGAGCATCTCGCGCTCATGCCGGTCCTGGATGCGCAGCATCTCCTTGCCATAGGCGTCGTAACGGCCCGACTCACGCCACAGATCCGCCGACTGGATGGTGGGCATGAGAAGCTCGACGGCGCCGGAGCGGTTCTGCTCCTCGCGGACGATGGCATTGATCTTGTTCAGAACCCTCAGACCCAGCGGCAGCCAGGCGTAAATGCCCGCAGATTCCTGGCGGATCATGCCCGCGCGCAGCATCAGGCGGTGTGAAACGATCTCCGCCTCCTTCGGCGTCTCGCGGAGAATGGGGAGGAAGTAGCGGCTCAAACGCATGGGACGCCTTTTAAGATCTTGATCTGAACAGAAGCTGAGTAACGACTCGTTTCCAGCACACAACACAGGCCCTGGGCAAAAGACAAGCTGTCATCAGTTCGCAGGAGCTGCGGCGAGGCGGATTAGACCAAAGATGAATACATCAAATGCCGAATTTTGCATCCTCTACGGCCTGAGGAAGGTGACACTCCATCGGAAGGTGACTATAAACAAACCCCTAACGTCTAAGACCTTCAAGGGTCAGAGGCTACGGTCCGAGTTTCGGGAGGAACAATGTCCCCAAGCGCCAGACAGGCGCAGGCCTAAGAAAGCCAGGGATCAAAAATTGCCAAAAGGCAGTTCAGGCAAGGCGAAAGCCTTGCTTTTTTCTTTTAGTTACTGGCTAAAGCATCGGACTCAAAAGTAGTTTGCACTTTTGAGGTCCACTTTTTGCTGACGCGGCCCTCTGGGTCCGCACAATGCTCTAGAGGCTGTTTAGAGTCCCGCCAGTGGGAAGACTGCCGCAACGATGACCAGCACCACCGAGGCGACGAGAGTCGTCCAGATGGCCTTCTCGCGCAGGGCGGGAAGCGCTGGTGCTCCCGGCTCGCTGCCCCGGACCACCTCACCGGCCTCCACCTGACTCCGGACGCCGAAGGGCAGAACGGCAAAGAGCATAATCCACCAGATTACGAAATAGAGCGCGAGCCCGCCGCTCACCCGCAAGCCGAAGCCGTTGACCACGATGGCGATTGCAATCCCGGAGACCACGGCCACCACGGCAAGGGTGGACCAGAACGAGCCGGAAAGGGTTTTGACAAGATTTATCAATAGCTTGCCCTCAGGCTTGCTCGAGTTCGATGAGAGCGCCGTTGAAATCTTTCGGGTGCAAGAAAAGCACAGGCTTTCCGTGCGCTCCGATTTTCGGTTCGCCAGTTCCGAGCACCCTGGCCCCGGACTTCACAAGCTGGTCCCTGGCAACTTTGATGTCGTCTACTTCGTAGCAGATATGATGCATGCCGCCGTCCGGGTTTTTCTCCAGAAACCGGGCGATGGGAGATTCCGTGCCAAGTGGCTCCAACAGCTCGATCTTGGTATTGGGCAGGGTGATGAAGACGACAGTGACACCGTGCTCTTCGAGCGGTTCAGGCGGAGAAACCTGGGCACCCAAGGTATTGCGATAGAGCTCGGAAGCCGCCGCGATGTCCCGCACGGCGATGGCCACATGGTTGAGACGTCCGATCATTCTAGTTCCCTCAAAGGCTGCCGCCCTTATGCCTCGATCACGAGAACATGGCAGGCGGGCTTCTTGCCCCATTCCTGGTTCACAGCCGCGCGGACCGCACGGTGGACGGCGTTCTCGACCGCTTCCGGATCCCGGCGCTTGGCTTTCGGCAATCCATCGAGCAGATCCGCCACCGTGTCGGCAATGATGTCGGTCAAGTCCCGGCCCTGCCGGTTTTTGTCCGGCAGGCCCATGGCATCGATCACCGGATCGCCGACGAGTTCGCCCCTGTCATCGATGGCGATCGCGACCGTGACGATGCCGGCGAAGGCGAGCTTGCGACGTTCCGGCAGCGCCCGATCCCCGGCTCCGGTCACGATATTGCCATCGCGGTAGAGACGTCCGGCCGGGATGTTGTCGACGATCTCGGCGGGACCGGGAGCGAGGCGCACTAAGCTCCCGTTCTTCGCGCGGACCACCTCCTGCACGCCCTGCTGGCGCGCGAACTTCGCATGCTCGCTCAAATGCAGGGGCTCGCCGTGGGCCGGAATCGCGATGCGAGGACGTGTCCACTGGTACATCTGGGCGAGTTCGCCACGGCGCGGATGACCAGAGACGTGAACCAGCTCCGTCCGGTCGGTGATGATCTCGATGCCCTGGTCGATGAGGCTATTGATGATGGAACCCACCGCCTTCTCGTTGCCCGGAATCGCCCGGGAGGAGAAGATCACACGGTCACCTGGGGATAGAGCAATATCCGGATGCTCGTCCTGGGCAATGCGGGCCAGCGCGGCGCGGGGCTCACCTTGAGAACCCGTGAGAATGGCGACAACCTTGTCGCGAGGCATGTAGCCGAAGTTGTCCGCCGAGCGGAACTCGGGCAGGTCGTCGAGGTAGCCGCATTCCTTCGCTACATCGACAACCCGGTCCATGGCGCGGCCGACGACGATCACCTCGCGTCCGCATTCCCGTGCCGCCTCGGCAACGGAGCGGATGCGAGCGACGTTGGACGCAAAGGTCGTGACGGCAACCCGATGCGGCGCATCCTTGATCAGTGCGGCCAGGTTCTTCGAGACATCGGCCTCACTCGGGCTCGTTCCCTCGCGCACCACATTGGTGGAATCACAGACAAGAGCGAGAACGCCCTCATCGCCGAGAGCGCGAAACGTCTCCTCCGACGTCAGGCTGCCGAGATAAGGGGTGCTGTCGAGCTTCCAGTCGCCGGTATGGACTACGAGGCCATGCGGGGTCCGGATGGCCACAGCATTGGATTCCGGAATCGAGTGAGCAACCGGCACGAACTCGATGTCGAAGGCGCCGAGCTTCAGGCGCTGCCCTGGCACGATCTCGTTGAGATCAACCTTCGGCGCGTTGGGCTCAGACAGGCGGCGGGTTTCGAGCAGGCCGATCGCGAACTTCGTAGCGTAGACGGGCGCCTGAAGGCGCGGCCACATTTCAACGAGGGCGCCGATATGGTCTTCGTGAGCATGGGTGATGAAGATGCCGAGAAGATTATGGCGCTCCTCCTCGATGAAGCGCAGATCCGGATAGACGACGTCGATGCCAGGCAGGTTCTCCTCACCGCCGAATCCCATGCCGCAATCGACCAGGATCCACTGCCGGTCGTTCTCCGGCCCGAAGCCGTAGAGGGCAGCGTTCATGCCGATCTCGCCGAGACCGCCGAGAGGGAGAAAAACCAATTCGTCCTGGTGGGAAGCCATTCAGTTCAGAACCTTTTCATGCCAGCCTCAGGCTTGGCTATATCGTGCAGTAAATTGGGAAAATAAAGGTCGCCCGCGTCGATGAGTTCCACCCCGGCGGCGCTTTTGAGTTGCAGGCGCCCGAACCGGTCGAGCCCC
>JAJFBI010000767.1 GCA_020697385.1 Microvirga sp.
AAGACGTCGACTTCCGGGCCGCCGGGGTCAGAAAAAGCTGGTTGGCCTGCACGTTGGGCCAGAACGCTTGCCGGGAGGACTTCTCGGTCGCCTATCACCATTGCCTTGCCCCCTTCGGCCGCATTCCGCTGCAGATGTCCGAAGGCGAGATGGGCGGCGCCGGCAAGCTGTGCCGCCAGCCGCCGGGCCTCGCGAATTCGGACCTGTCCCAGGGTCACCCGGATCGGAGCACAGGACAAGCCCGGGTCGAGGGCCTTGGGGATTCTGATCTGGAAGACGAGGCCCGCAGGGGTGCGCGTGAGGTGGTCCGGCATGTGTACAATCCCGTGTACATGCGGGCCGGCGGCATTGAAAAAGCTTGGATTTTCGGCGGGTCAGAAAATGGCGGAGGGAGCGGGATTCGAACCCGCGATACGGTTTCCCGTATACACACTTTCCAGGCGTGCGCCTTCAACCACTCGGCCACCCCTCCAGCATGAGCCTTGCTCGGCTCAGGAACCCTTGCCCACCGGTCCGGCAGGCTGTCAGGTTCTCCGCTTCCATCTGCGGAGCGCCCGTGTATCGCCAAATCGAGGCAAAAGGCAAGACCGAACTTGTGACAAATCATCCGGAATCGCCTTTGCCATTGCGACAAAAAAGGCTAGATAATTCCCCTCTGTTTGGAGAGGTAGCCTCCCTTGAAGTTTCTAGCGCGTAGCCTCGGCCTCCTGTTGATCGCAGCGGGGTTCGTCGGGTTGGTCATCGATGGCACACGGTCCATCGTCAACAATGCTGTATCGTTCGCTCCCATCGGAAAAGTGGCCGGCGTGATCTTCCCGGGGAGTATGTCCGGTCTTGACGGAAGCATCGCCCAACGCAGCTATCCATGGCTGTGGGAGCCGATCGCCACCTACGGGCTTCAGCTGCCCGCTTCGGTGACCGGCTTCATCATCGGCGCCTTCCTGCTGTGGCTCGGGCAGAAGCCCCTCGAGCCCTTCGGCTACTTGGCGGAGCGCTGAGGCTTTCACGGCAAGGTGACGCGATCGGCCCCTCCCATCAGGGCACGGCGATGATTACATAAGCGGGGTCACGCGAGGGATCCCCTATGTTCAGCTTCCGCAAACGCACCGACCTGCCGAACGCCGCCGAGGCTTTGCCGGGCCGGTCCAGCCCCATCCCGACCGCTGAGCGGCATTTCATCAATGGACGTCCGCTGCTACCGCCTTATCCGGACGGCATGGAGAGGGCCCTGTTCGGTCTGGGCTGCTTCTGGGGCGCCGAGCGCAAGTTCTGGCAGCTGGGCGACGGCATCTGGATCACCGCTGCGGGCTATGCGGCCGGCATTACGCCGAATCCTACCTATGAGGAAGTCTGTTCGGGCCTCACTGGCCACAACGAGGTGGTGCTGGTGGTCTTTGACCCGAAGGCGATTTCCTACGAGGCCCTGCTGAAGACATTTTGGGAAAACCACGACCCGACCCAGGGCATGCGCCAGGGCAACGATGTGGGCACCCAGTACCGTTCCGGGATCTATGTGTTCAATGAGGATCAACGCCGGGCCGCGGAAGCGTCCCAGGCGGCCTTTGGCCAAGCGCTGACGGCCAAGGGCTTTGGACCGGTCACCACGGAGATTGTAGAGGCGGGCGCGTTCTACTTCGCCGAGGATTACCACCAGCAATACCTGGCCAAGAACCCGAACGGTTATTGTGGCCTGGGCGGCACCGGCTAGGCCCGCCGTTCCATTTTCATGCTCAAGAGAGCGGCTCGCCTCCTGCAAGGGCGAGCCGCTCTCTTTTTGTTCAGGGCCCGTCAGGTGCCTCGAGAACGCTGCGGCACTCGTTGGGCAGCTGCGCCATGGTCAGGGGCGGGCGGGGCTTGCCCGGCTTCGGGTTCAGCATCTGCGGCGTGAACCAGGCCGCAAGCTCCGCGCCGCAGCCGTCGCCACCGGGAGGTGGATCCTGATCCGAGCACCCGGCACTGCCGGCCGGGCAGGCGAGGCGGATGTGGAAGTGATAGTTGTGGCCCCAGGTCGGCCTCACCTTGCTCATCCAGCCGCGGTCCGCGCCTGCCTCGCGGCAGAGTGCTTTCTTGATAGCAGGGTTCACGAAGATCCGAGCGACGCTCCGGTCCTGCGCGGCGGCGCGGATGAGAGCGGTATGCTGGGGCGTCCAGCGGTTCGGATCCACGTCGAGCCAGTCGTCCCGCACCATGTTGGTGGCCGACATCTCCTCCCGCTCGGCCCGTGACAGACGGCGGTTGGGCATCGGGGTCAGCCAGATATCCGCGTCGAGGCCGATCTGGTGCGAGGCGTGGCCCGTGATCATGGGCCCGCCGCGCGGCTGCGAGATATCACCCACAAGGAGCCCTGGCCATCCATTCACGGACGGGAGCCGGGTGGCAAACTTCTGCAGGAAGTCGATCAGCTGAGGGTGACCCCAGTTGCGGTTGCGGGACAGGCGCATGACCTGCCAGTTCTCGCCGTCCACCGGAATGGCCTCAGCACCCGCGACGCAGCCGCGGGCATAGCCGCCGATGGAGCGTGGCCGCAGGTCGGCGGGGGTGGTGCGTCGGCCGAAGAGCTCCTTGGCGGCCAGCTTCGGATCATCCGGATTGGCCAGCGGGGCTAAGGGCTTCGGGTTCAGGGTGCCCTTGTCCTGGGCGGCAGCGGAGCCGCCGATGACGAGAGCCAGCGCGATGGCGGATAAGCGAATCGGGTTCATACGGGAAGGCTAACCTGCATCGCGTCGCTTCGGAACGTTGCGGCAGCAGCCATCTTGTCGCTCTTCAGAAAGAAGGGCCGGATGTGAGGTCCGGCCCCTCAAAGCATCGGATCCAAAAGTGGACCTGCACTTTTGGGATGGATCCGATGCTCCGTATCGTCAGTGCCGCGGCTGCGGACGGCCCTCGTAAGGCCCGCGCTGGCTCACATGGCCCGGGCCGAGAGTGCGCTTGTCGTGGCCGTTGCCGGTGCGCCGCATGGTGGGCTGGTAGCGCGGTGTCGGGCGCTTGGCCCGGGATGGGCGCCGGCCTCCCGACATGGGCGGCATGAACAGCGCCGCGATGCCGGCCGCGACACCGGCCAGAACGGCCGCCGTGACGAGCGGATGAAGCTGCGCCTCGAGCAGGAAGCTGGTCTTGCGCGGCTCGCCGGGCAGGGACGAGTACATGTCGCCATCCTGGCGGGCCTGATAGAGGTTGTCGCGCATGCCGGGACGCTCCGGCTGATCCGTGGTCTGCGATCCGTAGCCCGTCCACTCCATCGCTTTGTCCATTAAGCGCGGGGCCACTTTGCCCATGGCGCCGATGACCCAGCCGCCGAACCCGACGGTGATCTCACGCCGCTGATGCTCGGCCGCGAACATGATCGCCTTGCCCACGAGATGCGGATCGTAGGCCGGCGGAGGAACGGCGTTGTTGTGGTCGAGATAATT
>JAJFBI010000768.1 GCA_020697385.1 Microvirga sp.
TGAAGGCACCGATCGAGGAGCGGGATGCTGATGGAACCCGGCGCATGAGTGGTGGTAAGAGCAGTTCACGAGGCACGCCCCAGGGTTGTGTTTCGGCGTGCAATGTTGACCCTCTGAGACGGGGGATCGGCGTCCAAATTTGACCCCTGCGGCTGTCACGCGAGCAAACTGCCTGTCCTGGGTCAGGATAGGTGGCAGGGGATGAAGGGCGTGGACACGATTGCACGGATCCGGCGCGAGTTCTTCGTGCGCGGCAAGACGATCAAGCAGATCGCCCGCGAGCTCCACATCGCGCGCAACACCGTCCGCAAGGTTCTGCGCTCGGGAGCCACCGAGTTCCATTACGAGCGCGAACGCCAGCCTCTGCCACGCATCGGCCCCTGGAGGGAGGATCTGGATCGCCTGCTGGCGCTCAACGACGCCAAGCCCACTCGGGAACGTCTGACCCTGATCCGGCTCTTCGAGGAGCTGCGGGGTCTTGGCTACGAGGGCGGCTATGACGCCGTACGCCGCTATGCCGGGAGCTGGCGCCGGGAACAGTCCATCTCTGCGACCGCCGTCTTCGTGCCGCTGAGCTTTGCGCCGGGTGAAGCCTACCAGTTCGACTGGAGTCACGAAGTCATCCTGCTCAACGGTATGCCGGTGACCGTCAAAGTCGCTCATGTCCGGCTCTGCCACTCGCGCATGATGTTCGTGCGGGCCTATCCTCGCGAGAGCCAGGAGATGGTGTTCGATGCCCATGATCGCGCCTTCGCCTTCTTCAAGGGCGCCTGTCGGCGCGGCATCTACGACAACATGAAGACGGCGGTGGACACCATCTTCATCGGCAAGGAGCGTGCCTACAACCGCCGCTTCCTCCAGATGTGCGGACATTACCTGGTCGAGCCGGTCGCCTGCACGCCAGCCTCAGGTTGGGAGAAGGGGCAGGTGGAGAACCAGGTTGGGCTCGTGCGTGAGCGCTTCTTCACCCCACGGCTGCGGGTGAAGAGCTATGATGAGCTGAATGCCTGGTTGCTCGATCAGTGCATCGCCTATGCCAAAGCGCATACCCATCCCGAGCACCGCGACCGGACGATCTGGCAAGCCTTTGAGGCGGAGCGGGCCAGCCTGGTGCCCTATCCCGGACCGTTCGATGGCTTCCACGCCATTCCGGCATCCGTCTCCCGAACCTGTCTGGTGCGCTTCGACTCCAACAAGTACTCGGTCGCCGCCAGCGCCGTCGGCCGCCCGGTAGAGATCCGGGCCTACGCGGATCGGATCGAATGCCGCCAGGATGGCCGGATCGTCGCGCAGCATGTGCGCTGCTTTGGCCGCGATCAGACGATCTTCGATCCCTGGCATTACGTGCCGGTGCTGGCCCGCAAGCCGGGAGCTCTGCGCAATGGTGCTCCCTTCAAGGACTGGGTTCTGCCCGCCGCCCTTGAGCGCGTCCGGCGCAAGCTCGCCGGCCGGGACGATGGTGACCGTCAGATGGTCAGCGTCCTGGCGGCCGTGCTCAGCGACGGACTGCCGGCGGTTGAGGCTGCCTGTGCCGAGGCTCTGAGTGAGGGCGTCTGGTCGGCTGACGTGATCCTCAACATTCTCGCCCGGCAGCGTGAGCCTGCCCCGCCGCTGACGATCTCGACCCCACAGGCGTTGCGGCTCCGGCATGAGCCGCAGGCTGATTGTGCCCGCTACGACAGCATCAGAACCGCAGCGGGTGGTGGGCGATCTTCTGTCTGCCGAGATCGCCGAGAAGCAGGCGCGCTCGATCAAGTACCAGATGACGATTGCCAAACTGCCCCTGGCCAAGGACCTTGAGGACTTTGTCTTCGCCGGCACGCCGATCAACGAAGGCCTCGTGCGGGATCTGGCCGGCGGGGAGTTTCTGGCCCAGGAGCGCAACGTCGTGCTGGTGGGCGGCACCGGCACGGGCAAGACCCATCTGGCCATCGGGATTGCGCGAGCGTGCATTCGCGCTGGATCCCGCGGACGGTTCTACAACGTGGTTGATCTGGTGAACCGGCTGGAGGCTGAGACCCGCGCGGGCCGGCAGGGCCGGATGGCAGACTATCTCTCGCGGATGGACTTCGTTGTGCTGGACGAGCTCGGCTACCTGCCCTTTGCCCAGTCGGGTGGCCAGCTTCTGTTCCATCTGGTCAGCCGGCTGTATGAGCAGACCTCTGTCATCGTCACGACCAACCTGGCTTTTGGGGAATGGCCGAGCGTCTTTGGTGACGCGAAGATGACCACTGCCTTGCTCGACCGGCTGACCCATCACTGTGAAATCGTCGAGACCGGCAACGAGAGCTGGCGCTTCAAGAACCGCATCTGATGAAGCCGCAGAAAGGCGGCACTGCATCTATGCCCACGGGGTTAGAATTGGATGCTGATCGAGGGTCAAACTTGGAAGCCGATTGACACCTGCTGATCATCGGAGCGAACAGTGTCTTGGTCCAAGTCGCCCGCCATGGCGCTCCCGCAGGGTCGTGGATCGCCCGCATGGTCGCGCGGAAACCGCCGATGCTGGTCCGAGTGGCGCTGGCCAACAAAATGGCCCGCATCGTCTGGGCGCTGCTGGCGCGAGGTGAAGTGTATCGGGCTCCAGCCGTGGTGGCGTAAGCCCTCGCGGCTGTGAGGCTGTTGGGGCGTGGGAAGGTCAGAGGAGAGAGATGGCGCAACGGTCACTGAGACGGGATCAGGAAAACCAGCTTTTCAACAGGTGCCGTGAGCACGTGATTTTGATGTGGACCTGATCTGCGGACTTCCATCCGGGCCCGCGGCCTGTGAGCCGCATGACAGGCCGCACACATGGCAGCCCTGACCACGCGCTATCAACCCAAAGATTTTTCTTGCGTCACCAGGGGCGTCTACACATGTTGAAAAACTCCCAGGCCCTGCTTCGTCGGTCTATTACTAGCGTCAGCGTGCCGCGCGAGGCCCAGCATCCTGTATGCTGACCACGCGAAAAACGACAGTTGCAGACTTTTTCAATAGTATCGGCACATCTGAGAAGCTGGGCGGAGGGCAGTTGGCTCAGCCGATCCTCTACTATCCAAGAACAGTGGAGGACCGGCTGAGAATTACCCTGTGGGTAGTTCAGTGCGCCGCCTTAGCCATTCGCACGAGGACGGCTGCGAATGAACCCGGTGGTCAGTTCAGTATAGAGGTCCGGATGGGTGACATGCGGGATATGGCCAGCACCGACGATTGTCTGAACCTCCGCAGTGGGAAGCGCGTCGGCGATCTTGGCGATCACCGGAGCAAACACTGGGGGGCTCAGGTCTCCGGTTGTGAGGAGCGCCGGTTTAGGAAACGGGATGATGCACTCAAGATCGAAGGCAAGTTGCTCCGGATCATTCACCTCGTCGAGAAAAGTTGGAGCGTTTTCCGTGAGGATCTGTCGGGCCTGGGGTGGGAGCTGCGGCCCCGGCATGATCTCCCGCCGCAATGCGATCAACCACAGCGCGAAGCCTTTCGCGGACTTCCTCAAGCATGGACGCGCCGGCGGGATCGTCCGCAAGAAGCGAGAACAGCGGTGGTTCATGCGCAATGATTCCTCGCAACAGGTCCGGGCGCTCGCTCGCCAGGCGGAGTGCAATCGATGCGCCGAACGAATTGCCGGCAACCCAAGCTGGTGCCAGATCGAGATGCTCAATTAGCGCAGCGAGGTCGGCGACATCCTCGTGGATGCTGCCTTGCCCTGGAGGACATGTGCTTTGACTGTGCCCGCGACGGTCGTAAGTGAGAACCCGAAATGGTTTAGCCAAGCCTGGGACGACAAGTTGCCAGTCTTCGTGTGAGTCCCATGACCCATGGACGAGAACCAGGGGAAGACCCTCATCCCCGGTGATTTCGTAGAAGAGGTTAACCCCGTTAAGGCTCGCTCTTGCCA
>JAJFBI010000188.1 GCA_020697385.1 Microvirga sp.
CCGTCGCGGGTGGTCACGCTGACCAGCTTCGGCTCGCCGGGCACGGGATTGTCAGGGGTGGTGATGAATTCCACAGTGGGGTCCAACTCGGGGTTCCAACTCGAAAACGTGACCTCTTTATAGGGCAGCTCGGCTTAAGGAACGACCCTCTTGAAAGCAACCATATCCACGCCCACATCGAGAGCGTGCCGGCCATGACGGCGGCACGAAAACCGGATCCAGCCTCAACAGGTGGATCTCCATTTCCTGCATGTTGCTTCAAACGGAGGATATGCCATGCGACAGTTTGATCTTGCTCCCCTATACCGCAACACGGTCGGCTTCGACCGTCTGTTCTCGATGCTCGACCAGATGGTCAGCGTCGATGCGGCCCCGAGCTACCCGCCCTACAACATCGAGCGCACCGGCGAAAATGCCTATCGCATTTCGATTGCGGTCGCCGGCTTCACCGATCGCGACCTGGCGGTCGAGGTGAAGGAAAACACCCTTTCCGTGCGCGGTGAGCGCAAGCCTTCGGAAGAGCGCAAAGTCGACGTTCTCCACCAGGGCATCGCGGCCCGCAGCTTCGACCGGCGCTTCCAGCTGAGAACGGCCTGCTCCACCTCGACCTCGTGCGCGAGACGCCCGAGGCCAAGAAGCCGAAGCTCATTCCGATTTCCACGAACGCTGCTCAGGCCATCGAGGCAAAGGCTGCCTAATCGTCTGCTTCACGGCTGAAACGAAGAGCGCCCCGGTACATGCCGGGGCGCTTTTTTTATTTTTAGTCCTGGTCCTTGGTAAAATCCCGCTGGGGCTGGAGGGCTGCCCCGTGGGTCAAGGGTCTCTTGACATGACCATTCGCGCGGGAATGCGGCAGGGTTAGGGCAATCACTCCGCGGCTTGGCGCGATACCCCGGAAGAGGCAATCTCCAGAACCTTGCGCACATCCTCCTCCCGGGTGGCCCAGGAGGCGACGAGGCGGATCAGAACCTCGTTCTCTCCAACCCGCTCGGTTTCCGGCAGGCTCAGATCGGTCCAGGGATGGTAGAGGATGCCGGCTTCCTTGAGCGCTTTGTTCAGGGCCTGCGGGATGATCGGGAACACCTCGTTGGCGTCCGTCGGCCAGGCGAGGCGCACGCCGGGGAGCTGCACCAATCCCTCCGACAGGAGCTTGGCCATACGGTTGGCGTGGCGGGCATTGGCGAGCCAGTGATCGTCCGCGAAGTAGCCTTCGAACTGCGCCGCGATGAGCCGGCCCTTGGAGATGATCTGACCGGCGCGCTTGGAACGGTAGCCCAGCGACTCTGCCAGTTCCGGCTTGAACACCACAATGGCCTCGGCCATGAGGCCGCCGTTCTTGGTGGCCCCGAAGGAAAGGATATCGACGCCCTGCCTCCAGGTCATCTCGGCCGGGGTGCAGCCGAGGGCCACTAGGGCATTGGCGAAGCGGGCGCCGTCCATGTGAAAGGACAGGCCATGCTCGCGGCAGACCTGGCCCAACGCGGCGAGTTCATCGGGGCCATAAACCAGCCCGCCCTCGCTCACCTGAGAAATCGAGAGCGCCTTCGGCGGCATCTGCTTCACGGCTTTGGGCAGGCTGTTCAGATAAGCCGCGACATCCTCGGCCCTCAGCTTGGCGCCGACGCCCGGCAGGCCCGCGAGCTTGGCGCCGTGCATGAAGAATTCCGGCGCCCCGCATTCATCGTCGATGATGTGAGCCTCCCGGTGGCAGACGCAGAGGCCGTAGGGCGGGACGGCGGCCGAGAGGGCAAGCGCGTTGGCGGCAGTTCCGGTGGCGGCGAAGAACACGGAGACCTCGCGCTCGAACAGGTCGCTGAACCGTGCCCTCACACGCTTCGAGATCTCGTCGTTCCCATAGGCCGCCATGGCTCCCGCGTTGGCTTGCACGATGGCCTGGAGCACGGGAGCGCTGGCGCCTACGATGTTGTCGCTCGCAAAGTTCATGAGTCTTCTCCTTGGGAGCGCACCCTGACGACGGCGGCCAACATGTCAAGAACATTGACCCATCGGCTAAGACTTGCGTCCGGGCGGGTCAAAAGACTGCTTTTGTTACAGCCCGGGTCGTTGCCTTGTAACTTTTGTCTAAAATTTTTCTAAAGACACTTGTGCCCTGCAGCAAACTCTGGCAGTTTGCACTCATTAGGACAGCGATGCTGTCCCTTTTGGGTGCCTGCACCCTTTCTTTGACGCCCTGGGGTTTTCTTGATGCTTCGCACCACGCGAACGAAACGAGATACCACGAAAGCCGCCCGCAAAGCGTGGGCGGGACGGGCGACTCTGGGCTGACCTCAACCAGCCCAAAGGATGCCCGCGAGGAGCGGGCTCCCCTGCCGGACCCACCCTCGAAAAGACCGAAGAAGCGGCGGGCACCCGGACGATCCGATCATCCGGCGAGCCTCAAAGCCGCCTCAATAAAACTAGATGACGCGTTCGGATGTAAGGACCTGCCATGAGCGACGTGCCGACCAACAGCCTGGAAGCCCAAGTGCCAAGCCGCACGGCCAATGCAGCCGATATGGTCAAAATCGTGCGCGATCCGGGCCTGCCCGCAGCCCAGGGCCTCTACGATCCTTCCAACGAGCAGGATTCCTGCGGCGTCGGCTTCATCGCCGACATGAAGAACCGCAAGTCGCACGACATCGTCGAGCAGGGTCTCGCCATCCTGCACAACCTCGACCATCGCGGCGCGGTGGGCGCCGACCCCAAGATGGGCGACGGCTGCGGCATTCTCGTTCAGATCCCACACAAGTTCTTTGCGGCTGAATGCGCCAAGGTCGGCATCTGGCTGCCCGAGGCCGGACAGTACGGCGCCGGCCACCTGTTCATGCCGCGCGATCCTGAGGGCTTCAAGCTCGTGGAGGAGATCGTCACCAAGGCGATCACCGACGAAGGCTTGCAAGTTCTGGGCTGGCGCGATGTGCCGGTGGACTCAAGCGATCTCGGTGAGAGCGTGAAGGCCACCGAGCCCCTGCACCGGCAGATCTTCGTCGGCAAGGGCAAGGGAATGGACGATGCCGAGACCTTCGAGCGCCGCCTATTCATCGCCCGCAAGGTGATCTCCAACGCCGTCTACGACATGAAGGACGAGCGCACGAAGGGCTACTACCCGGTGAGCCTGTCCTCGCGCACCATCGTCTACAAGGGCATGGTGCTCGTCACGCAGCTGCGCGACTATTACCTCGACCTGCAGGACCCGCGTTTCGAGAGCGCCATTGCCCTCGTGCACCAGCGCTTCGCCACCAACACCTTCCCGACCTGGCAGCTCGCGCACCCCTACCGCATGGTCGCCCATAATGGCGAGATCAACACCCTGCGTGGCAACGTGAACTGGATGGCGGCCCGCCAGGCATCCGTCGACTCGGAACTCTTCGGCAACGACATCTCGAAGCTGTGGCCGATCTCCTACGAAGGCCAGTCCGACACCGCCTGCTTCGACAACGCCCTCGAGTTCCTGGTGCGCGGCGGCTACACGCTCTCGCACGCCATGATGATGCTGATCCCGGAAGCCTGGGCCGGCAACAAGCTCATGAACGACGACCGGCGCGCCTTCTACGAGTACCACGCCGCCCTCATGGAGCCGTGGGACGGCCCTGCCGCCGTGTGCTTCACCGACGGCAAGCAGATCGGCGCCACGCTCGACCGGAACGGCCTTCGCCCCGCGCGCTACCTCGTGACCGATGACGGCCTTGTGGTGCTCGCCTCCGAGATGGGCGTGCTGCCGATCCCGGAGGAGAAGATCGTCGAGAAGTGGCGCCTCCAGCCGGGCAAGATGCTCCTCATCGACCTGGAGGAAGGCCGCATCGTCTCCGACGACGAGATCAAGCAGCAGCTTTCGAACGCGCACCCCTACAAGGAATGGCTGAAGCGCACGCAGATCGTGCTGGAAGACCTGAAGCCCGTACAGGCGCGCGAGTCCCGCACGGACGTGTCGCTCCTCGACCGCCAGCAGGCCTTCGGCTACACGGCGGAGGACCTGAAGCTGCTCATGCAGCCGATGGCCGTGACTGGCCAGGAAGCGGTGGGTTCCATGGGATCGGACACGCCGATCTCCGCGCTCTCCGACAAGGCGAAGCTGCTCTACACCTATTTCAAGCAGAACTTCGCCCAGGTGACGAACCCGCCGATCGATCCGATCCGCGAGGAGCTCGTCATGAGCCTCGTGTCGTTCATCGGCCCGCGTCCCAACATCCTTGACCTCGAGGGCACATCCCGCCGCAAGCGCCTGGAAGTGCGCCAGCCGATCCTCACCAACGAGGATCTGGAGAAGATCCGCTGCATCGGCCATTTCGAGGACCGCTTCGACACCAAGACCCTCGACATCACCTATGACGCGGAGCTCGGCGCCTCCGCCCTCGACGGCGCGGTCGACCGGCTCTGCGACCGCGCGGAAGCCGCCGTGCACGGCGGCTACAACATCATCATCCTGACCGACCGCATGGTCGGACCGGACCGGATTCCGATCCCGGCGCTTCTCGCGACCGCTGCCGTGCACAACTACCTGATCCGCAAGGGGCTTCGCACCTCGGTCGGTCTCGTGGTCGAGTCAGGCGAGCCGCGTGAGATCCATCACTTCGCCTGCTTGGCCGGCTACGGCGCGGAAGCGATCAATCCTTATCTGGCCTTCGACACCATCGCGGCCATGCGTGAGGCCGGCGAGCTGCCTGAAGAGGTGGACGCGGACGAGGCGGTCAAGCGCTACATCAAGTCCATCGGCAAGGGCCTGCTCAAGGTGATGTCCAAGATGGGCATCTCCACCTACCAGTCCTATTGCGGCGCGCAGATCTTCGACGCGGTCGGCCTCAAGTCCGACTTCGTGGCCCGCGACTTCTTCGGCACCGCGACCTCGATCGAGGGCATCGGCATGAACGAGGTGGCGGAAGAGAACGTGCGCCGTCACCGCGACGCCTTCGGCGACGCGCCGATCTACCGCAATGCCCTCGATGTGGGCGGCGAATACGCCTATCGGACGCGCGGCGAGGTTCATGCCTGGAACCCGGACACGGTCGCGACGCTCCAGCACGCGGTTCGCCTCAACGCGCAGGACCGCTACCGCGAATATGCGCGCCTGGTGAACGAGCAGGACAACGAACTCAAGACCATCCGCGGCCTCTTCCGCATCAAGAATGCTGAGGAGACAGGACGTGCACCTGTTCCACTGAACGAGGTCGAGACCGCGCAGGACATCGTGAAGCGCTTCTCCACCGGAGCCATGTCCTTCGGGTCGATCTCGAAGGAGGCGCACGAGACGCTGGCGCTCGCCATGAACGCCATCGGCGGTAAGTCGAATACCGGCGAGGGCGGCGAGGAGCCGGAGCGCTTCCGTCCTCTGGCGAACGGCATGTCCAGGCGCTCGGCGATCAAGCAGGTGGCCTCCGGCCGTTTCGGCGTGACGACGGAATATCTCGTCAATGCCGACATGATGCAGATCAAGGTCGCTCAAGGAGCGAAGCCCGGCGAAGGCGGACAGCTTCCGGGCCATAAGGTCGATGCCAGGATCGCCCGCGTGCGCCACTCCACCCCGGGTGTCGGCCTCATCTCCCCGCCGCCGCACCATGACATCTACTCCATCGAGGATCTGGCGCAGCTGATCTTCGACCTGAAGAACGTGAACCCATCGGCCGATGTCTCGGTGAAGCTCGTGGCGGAAGTCGGCGTCGGCACCGTGGCGGCAGGCGTCGCCAAGGCGCGCGCCGATCACATCACGATCTCCGGGTTCGAGGGCGGCACGGGCGCGTCTCCCCTCACCTCTCTGAAGCATGCGGGCTCCCCCTGGGAGATCGGCCTCGCCGAAACCCAGCAGACCCTGGTGCTCAACCGCCTGCGCGGCCGTGTGGCGCTTCAGGCCGATGGCGGGCTGCGCACGGGTCGCGACGTGGTGATCGCAGCATTGCTCGGCGCAGACGAGTACGGCTTCTCGACCGCGCCTCTGATCGCCGCAGGCTGCATCATGATGCGCAAGTGCCATCTGAACACCTGCCCGGTCGGCGTTGCCACGCAGGATCCGGTGCTGCGCAAGCGCTTCAAGGGCCTGCCGGAGCACGTCATCAACTACTTCTTCTTCGTTGCGGAAGAGGTGCGCGAGCTGATGGCTGAGATGGGATTCAGAAATATCGATGAGATGATCGGCCAGTCCGATCTCCTCGACAAGAACGGAGCCATCGATCACTGGAAGGCGAAAGGCCTCGATTTCACGAAGCTGTTCCACAAGCCCGAAGTGCCCGCCAACGTGGCGATCCGCCATGAGGAGCGTCAGGTTCACCCCATCGCCGACGTGCTCGACCGCTCGTTCATAGCGCAGGCTGGGCCTGCTTTGGAGAACGGGGAGGCCGTTACCATCGAGTCGAAGGTGAAAAGCTCCGACCGTACGGTGGGCGCCATGCTCTCGGGCGAGGTGGCCAAGCGCTACGGCCACGAGGGCCTGCCCGACGACACGATCACCGTGAAGCTGAAGGGCACCGCCGGCCAGAGCTTCGGTGCGTGGCTTGCGGCGGGCGTGACATTGAATCTCGAAGGCGAGGCCAACGATTATGTCGGCAAGGGCCTGTCGGGCGGCAAGATCATCATCAGCCCCTCGACCCGGTCCAAGGCGCGGCCTGAGAACTCCATCGTGGTCGGCAACACGGTGATGTACGGGGCGATTGCCGGTGAGGCGTATTTCCGCGGCGTCGCGGGCGAGCGCTTTGCCGTGCGCAACTCGGGCGCCATCGCGGTGGTCGAGGGCACGGGCGATCACGGCTGCGAATACATGACCGGCGGCCTCGTGGTG
>JAJFBI010000189.1 GCA_020697385.1 Microvirga sp.
TCGAGGACACGGCCCTTCGGACGAACCTCGAAGCCTCCGAGGAGATCGCCCGCCAGCTGCGCCTGCGCGACCTTGCCGGCCTCATCGTCATCGACTTCATCGACATGGAGGAGAAGCGGAACAACCGCGCTGTCGAGAAGAAGCTGAACGAGTGCCTGAAGAACGACCGCGCCCGCATCCAGGTGGGCCGCATCTCGCCCTTCGGCCTGCTCGAGATGTCGCGCCAGCGCATCCGCACGGGCGTGCTGGAATCCTCCTCGATCCCCTGCCCGCATTGCGCCGGCACCGGCATCGTGCGCTCGACGCCGTCTGTGGCCCTGCAGGTGCTGCGCTCGATCGAGGAAACCCTGATCAAGAATGCCAGCTACAACCTCGTGGTCCGCACCAGGATGGAAGCGGCCTTCTACATCCTGAACCAGAAGCGCATTCACCTGCGCGAGCTGGAGGCCCGCTTCGGCGTCGCGGTCTCCATCGTGGCCGACGACACCCTGCAAGGCCATACGACCTATGCCATCGACCGTGGCGACCCGGCGCTCAAGCTGGAGCACAAGTCGGCCGCGACCGGCATCCAGATCGATGCCATCATTCCCATCGACGAGCCCGTCGAGGAGGATGAGGTCGAGACGGAGGAGGAGGTCGCCGAGGACACCCAGGCCGCCGGCGAGGAGCGCAGCGAACCGGGCGAGAGCGAAAGCGAAGGTGATCGCCGCCGCCGCCGCCGCCGTCGTCGTCGTCGGGGTCGCGACCGCGATGCCTCCGCCGGAGCAGACCAGGGCGACGAGAGCGCCGAGGGCGAGGAATCCGAGGGTGAATCCGACGAGGAAGAGGCAGCGGCCGAGCCTGCGGGAGCCGAGGCGGCACCGGCTGAAGCCGGAGAATCCGACGAGGAGCGCGCAGGACGTCGCCGTCGTCGCGGTCGCCGCGGCGGTCGTGGACGCGGTCGTGACGAGACCGTCGAGTTCGCCCAGGAGGAAGGCTTCGTCGCCCCCGATCAGGCAGAACCCGCGCCATCCTCTGAGGTGACCACTCCCGCGGCCCCGCAGCCGGTGGCCGAGGCTCCCAAGCCTGCTGAGGAAGAGCGCATCATGGCTCCGCAGCCCCCCGTGGCTGAGGAGCCTGCCGCTCCCGCACCGGTCATCCCGGAGCCAGAGCCGGTCGCCGTCGTGCTGACCCCGCCCGACCCGGAGCGCCCGAAGCGCGCCGGCTGGTGGTCCAAGGCCAAGTCGGTCCTAAGCGGATCGTAAGTCAAAAAGAAATGCCCGGCTCACCGCCGGGCATTTTCGTTTCATGCTCTGCACTGCCGCACTTGTTGCAGCCACCCACCTTTCAGGAATCACAACCCTCATCCTGAGGAGCAGCCGCGAGGCTGCGTCTCGAAGGAGGTTCCAGAGGGTCTTGGATCCTCCTTCGAGACGCCTGCTCCGCAGGCTCCTCAGGATGAGGGTTGTGAGTTGCAGGTGACGAAAGCATGTATCAACGGCACAAGGCCTGTGATGACGGGAGCAGTGCTACTTCAACCACCCCTTCAACCGCGCCACCGTCTCGCGGCAGTCGCTCTCCGAGCCGGCAAACGACAGGCGCAGGTAGTGCGAGCCCTCGATGGGATCGAAATCGAGCCCGGGCGTTGCAGCCACACCCGCCTCCTCCAGCATGCGCTTCGAGAAGCCGATGGAATCGTTCGTGAAGCGGGCGATGTCGGCGTAGATGTAGAAAGCTCCGTCGACCGGATGCATCTCGGTGATGCCCACCTTGGGCAGTTCCTCCAGCAGATAGGCGCGGTTGCGGGCGTAGCCTGCCTTGACGGCCTCAAGCTCCTCCATCGCGTCGAAGGCGGCGAGCGCTGCGACCTGCGACAGGTAGGGCGGCGAGATGTAGAGGTTTTGGGCCAGCCGCTCGATGGGTCGCACCAGCCGCTCGGGCACCACGATCCAGCCGATCCGCCAACCGGTCATGCAGTAGTATTTGGAGAACGAGTTGATCACCACCGCGTCGTCGTCCGAGGCGAGCGCGGTCGAGGCAGACTCGCCATAGGTGAGGCCGTGATAGATCTCGTCGGACACGAACCATAGCCCCAGGCGGCGGCAGGTTTCGCCCAGTTCGGCCAGGGCTTTTCGGCCGATCATGGTACCGGAGGGGTTCGCCGGGCTCATGGCCAGGATGCCGTGCAGCGGCTTCTCCGCATGGGCCCTAGCGATGGACTCGGCGGTCATGATCCAGCCGTCCGCCTTGGTGAGCGGGATCGTCACCGGCTCGATGCCGAGCGCCTCCAGGATGTTGCGGTAGGCGGGATAGCCCGGCGCCGTGATCGCCACCCGCTGGCCCGGATCGAAGAGGCTCAGGAAAGCCAGCACGAACCCGGCCGAGGAGCCGGTGGTCACCACCACCCGCTCCGGTGCGATGTTCACCCCGTAGGTGTCTTTGTAGTGCCGGGCGATCCGCTCGCGCAGGGCGGACAGGCCCAGCGCCTCCGTGTAGCCGATGCGCCCGAGATCGAGGGCCGCCTTCGCGGCCTCTCGGGCGGCTCGCGGCGCAGGCGCCGACGGCTGGCCCACCTCCATGTGAATCACGCTGTCCCCGCGCCGCTCCTTGGCGGCGGCCGCGCTCAGCACGTCCATGGCGATGAACGAGGCGACGCGGTCCATGCGGCGCGCAATAAGGGGCTGGTGGAGATCGGCAGGTGTTTTGGTCATGGGAAGGGTCGTATCCCGTTGGAGAGACGGTCTCAAGACCGTTGACGAGACCGCATTGTCATTCCGGGCTCTCGCTACCGCTCGCCCCGGAATGACAGTGGGTGCAAGCAAAACAAACCCGTGATTTGACGCAGGACACGCCGAGCCGCTAACTCGCTGGAGAACAGACGAGTCTCAACTCCGCCTTGAACCACGCTTAAGGACGGAGCTTGTCTTGAAGAATTCTCCGCAAAGGACCGGATATGCGCTCTTCGCTTCTCAGAATCGGCCAAGCCGTGGCCCTGCTCGGCACGTTGGTCATGGCTCCCGCCGCGGTGGCGCAGAACGCGGTTTTCACCGACCAGCAGAAGCAGGCCATCGGCGAGATCGTGAAGGATTACCTGATCAAGAACCCCGAGGTTCTGACCGAGGTGATCTCCGAACTCGAGAAGCGGCAGGCAGAGGCGCAGCAGGTGGCCCAGGCCGGCGCCGTGAAAGAAACCAGGCAGTCGCTCCTGAACGCCTCGCACTCCTACGTCGTCGGCAACCCGTCCGGCGACGTCACCCTGGTCGAGTTCTTCGACTATAATTGCGGCTACTGCAAAAAGGCGCTCGCTGACGTGCAGACCCTCATGAAGAGCGATCCCAAGCTCCGCGTGGTCCTGAAGGACTTTCCGGTTCTCGGGCCCGATTCCGTCGAGGCGAGCCGCGTGGCTCTCGCGGTCAAGAACCAGCTCCAGGGCCAGAAGCTCCTCGACTACCATGTGAAGGTCATGGACACCCGCGGCCGCGTCAACGGCGAGCGCGCCATGGCGGTCGCCAAGGAGATGGGCGTTGACCTGAGCCGCCTGCAAAAGGACGTGGAGAGCGCCGAGATCCGCAACGCGCTCCAGGAGAACATGGCGCTCGGCGACAAGCTGAGCCTTTCCGGGACCCCGGCCTTCGTTGTCGGCGAGACGATTATCCCGGGCGCGGTCGGATTGGAGCCCTTAAAGCAGCTTGTGGACAATGTCCGCCAGTGCGGCAAGGCGAGCTGCGGGTAGTTCCATTCAGTCTGTCATTCCGGGCTCGCCTGTGGCGCCCCGGAATGACAGTAGAATCCGCAATCAAGGCTCAAAACGCCCCTCTGCCCCATCGGAACCCCCCGTCAAGCTTGGGAAAGCCCTGGTTTTCCCCTTCCCCCCTGCTCGCCTTTTGGCTAAGAGGGCGTTTCGGCTCCGCCTGACGGGGCTTCAAGGAATGCTCCTTATCCGATGACTACCGTCTTCGTCCTCAACGGACCCAACCTCAACCTGCTTGGCCGCAGGGAGCCTCAGATCTATGGCAGCACCACGCTTGCCGACATCGAGAAGCTCGTGCGCGAGAAGGCCGAGGCGTTAGGGACGTCGGTCACCTTCCGCCAGTCGAACCATGAGGGACATCTGGTCGACTGGATCCACGAGGCGGGAGCGCAAGGAGCCGGCATCGTCATCAATGCCGGCGCCTACACCCACACCTCGATCGCGCTCCGTGATGCCATCTCCGGCAGCGGCGCTCCGACGGTCGAGATCCACTTGTCGAATGTTCATGCTCGCGAGGGCTTTCGCCATCGCTCGCTCATAGCGCCCGTCTCCGTCGGCGTGATCTGTGGTTTCGGGCCCATGAGCTACCTGCTCGGCCTGGATGCGGTTCACCGGGTGATGGCCGAGCGGGCCCGCCCAGTGAAACCCTCCCAGCACTAATTCCTCAGAAAAAGCAGAGGCAAGCCCCATGGCCAAGGAAAACCCTTTCGATCCCGATCTCGTCCGCGAGCTGGCGAACCTGATCGCCGACACGGATCTCAGCGAGATCGAAGTGGAGAAGGGCGACCTTCGCATCCGCGTGGCGCGCATGGTCACCGCCGCCGTCACGGTTCCGGTGGCGGCTCCGGCAGCCCATCACGCCCCTGCCCCGGTCGTGGCGCCGCCGCCGTCCGCGGCAGAGATTGCTACGAAGGCTGGCGCGCCCAATCCCGGCGCTGTGCTCTCGCCCATGGTCGGCACCGCCTATCGCAAGCCCTCCCCCGATGCGAAGAACTTCGTCGAGATCGGCTCCAAGGTGCAGGCCGGCGACAAGGTTCTGCTCGTCGAGGCCATGAAGACCTTCAACGAGATCGTGGCACCCCGCTCTGGCACCGTGACGGCCATCTTTGTCGAAGACGGAACTCCTGTTGAATACGGCGAACCCCTCCTCGTCATCGAGTAAGGCGCGATATGTTCGATAAGATCCTCATTGCCAATCGAGGCGAGATCGCCCTGCGCATCCTGCGCGCGGCGAAGGAGCTCGGCATCGCCACTGTGGCGGTCCATTCCACCGCCGATGCGGACGCGATGCATGTGCGCCTTGCTGACGAGAGCGTCTGCATCGGCCCGCCGGCCGCCCGCGACAGCTATCTCAACATCCCGGCGCTCATCGCAGCCTGCGAGATCACTGGCGCCGACGCCATCCATCCCGGCTACGGCTTCCTGTCCGAGAACGCCCGTTTCGCGGAGGTGCTGGAGCATCACCGCATCGCCTTCATCGGCCCGAAGGCCGAGCACATCCGCATCATGGGCGACAAGATCGAGGCCAAGCGCACGGCCAAGCGCCTCGGCATTCCTTGCGTTCCTGGCTCCGAGGGCGGCATCACCGACGACGACGAGGCCAAGCGCGTCGCCAAGGTCATCGGCTACCCGGTGATCATCAAGGCGGCTGCCGGCGGCGGTGGCTCGGCGACGGCAAGGGCAACGCCATTCATCTGGGCGAGCGCGACTGCTCGCTCCAGCGCCGTCACCAGAAGGTCTGGGAGGAAGGTCCCTCGCCTGCGCTCAATACCGAGATGCGCGAGCGTATCGGCGGCGTTGTGGCCAAGGCCATGCAGGAGCTGCAATATGCAGGCGCCGGCACCATCGAGTTCCTCTACGAGGACGGCGAGTTCTACTTCATCGAGATGAACACCCGCATCCAGGTGGAGCACCCGGTCACCGAGATGATCACCGGCATCGACCTGGTGAACGAGCAGATCCGCGTGGCGGCAGGCCATCCGCTGTCGGTGAGGCAGGAAGACGTCAGGATCGAAGGCCATGCCATCGAGTGCCGCGTGAATGCCGAGCATCCCTCGACCTTCCGCCCTTCGCCCGGCACGATCAGCTACTTCCACCCGCCGGGCGGCCTCGGCGTTCGCGTCGATTCGGCGGCCTATCAGGGCTACCGCATTCCGCCGCATTACGACTCCCTCGTGGGCAAGCTCATCGTTCATGGCCGCACCCGCAACGAGTGCCTCATGCGCCTGCGCCGGGCTCTCGACGAGTTCGTGGTCGACGGCATCGACACCACGCTCCCGCTCTTCCGCACCCTTGTGCGCAACTCGGAAATCCAGAACGGCCAGTACGACATCCACTGGCTGGAACATTTCCTGAAGACCGGCGGGCTCGGAGACGAGCAGGCGTAACAACTTGTTATAAAATATCTGACCCTCTATTCTCGCCAAATCGGAATAGGGGGCCGCGTCATCGAAGGCGAGGCTATGGAGACATGCCTCGCTTTCTTCATGTGGGCTGCGGCCCGAAGCGCAAGAACCGGACCGTCATGGCTTTCGCCTCGTCCGAATGGGAGGAGGTAACGCTCGATATCGACAGGAGCGTGAAGCCGGATCTCGTCGACAAGCTCCCTGAACTGTCCCAGGTTGAATCGCACAGCTTCGATGCCGTCTATTCGGCTCACAACATTGAGCATCTCTACCCGCACGAAGTGCCGTTGGCGCTGAATGCGATGCGCCGCGTCCTCAAACCCGACGGGTTCGTGATCCTGACCTGTCCGGACCTTCAAACCATCGGTGAGCGGTTGGCCTCAGGCGACATCGACACGCCCATCTATACCAGTGGCAGAGGACCGGTCGCTCCTCTCGACATGCTGTACGGTTTCAGGCCTGCGATGGCAGAGGGGAACCTCTATATGGCCCACCATACGGGCTTCACCCTGAAATCTCTGAGCAATGCCTGCATCCGGGTCGGGTTCGCCAAATTCCTCGGCTTGCGGCGCCCACGAAAGCACGATCTGTGGGGATTGGCGACAAAACTGCCGAAAACCGATGACGAGATGAAGGAACTCGGCAGAATCTATCTGACACCGGTCTGACTTAGCGTTCCGGGTATCCTATTTTGAAGGACAATCGAACGATCAGACAAGTTGGTGAATGCCCCAATCCCCCGACCACGCAACCGAGATTACGCCCGACATCCTGCTGAAAGCCTATGCGGCCGGGATCTTCCCGATGGCGGAGGATGCGGACGATCCGTCCCTGTTCTGGGTCGAGCCCCGCGAGCGGGGGATCATTCCCCTCGACGACTTTCACATTTCAAAGCGCCTCGCCCGCACTGTCCGTTCCGATGTGTTCCAGGTTCGGGTGGATCAGGACTTCGATGCTGTGATCGCCGGCTGCGCCGCACCGGCCATGGACCGGGAAAAGACCTGGATCAGCCGGCGGATCCGGGAACTCTACGGCGAACTCTTCGATGCCGGCTACTGCCACACGGTGGAGGTCTATCAGGAGGGGCGCCTTGTCGGAGGCCTTTACGGGGTGAGGCTGAACGGCGCCTTCTTCGGCGAGAGCATGTTCCACACGGAGCGCGATGCCTCTAAGGTGGCCCTCGTGCATCTCGTGGCGCGTCTGCGCCGGGGCGGCTTCTCGCTCCTGGACACGCAGTTCGTGACCTCGCACTTGGCGCAGTTCGGCGCCACCGAGGTCCCGCGCCGGACCTACAAGCAGATGCTGCGCAATGCTATGGAGCATGCGGCCGACTGGAATGTCTGGCCGAGCGACAGGATTGTCAGCGGCGAGGAAGCGCTCGCCGCCATCGGGGCCCCTTAGTTCGGCCGATCCGAATTGATGATCGGGGCAGCCGGACGCCGGGCAGGCTGCTGGCGCTGAGGGGCCTGCTGGCGCAGCGGCGCTGTTTCGACGGCAGGCGGGCGCGGGGCCGTGCCTCCAGCCGGGGCCATGATGTCGCCCGGCCGCGCCGGGTCGTTCGGACCGCGGGCCGCATCCTGGATCGGCGGCAGCTCTTCAGGTGTCTCCTTCGGCTCCGCGATCACCTCGGTGCCGCCTTTGCAGTCCACGAGCCAGATGTCGTAGACCGGGTGCTCGAGGCCGTGCAGGCCCGGGCTTGAGGCGAAAAGCCAGCCTGAGAAGACCCGCTTGCCCTTCCCCTCGGATCCGGGTTCGTCCACCTCGATGAAGGATGTGGTGTTCGGCGTTTCCGTGGGCGGCTTGGTGAAGCAGACCCGCGGCGTCACCTGGAGGGCGCCGAACTGGACGGTTTCATCGACAGCCACCTCGAACGACACGATTCGCCCGGTGATCTTGTCCAGGCCGGAGAAAACGGCCGTGGGATTCTTGATCCTGTCCGCCTGCGCCGCGCTGAAGCCGCCGATAAGCGATGCGACCACCAGGGCCGCCCGCGTCCATCCGAGTTTCATCATTCTGTCCAAGCCAAGTTCGATCTGGCGTCTCTCGTCCGGCCGAACATGGCCGCACCCGTTGTCCGTTCGGCAACGCGATAGCACGTGAACCATGATGGAAAAAGGGCAGGCCGGGAAGATAGGACTCCAGTCCCCTGCCCGGAGGCTCAGCCAGCGTGTGAGAGAGACCTTAGCGCACCGCGAAGGGTGTCCGGCTCCAACTCCGGCAGCCCCGCTTCAATGGCTGCATGGAGGTCGCGCCAAATCGGAACGGCAGCAGCCAGTATCTCGCGCCCCTTGTCCGTGAGGCCGAGCAACCGGCTGCGGCGGTCGTCCGGATCGCGGGCAATGGTCACGAGCCCATCCCGCTCGAGCGGCTTCAAGGCGGCGGTCAGGGTCGTCCGGTCCATGGCAAGCAACTGGGCGACAGGGCCGATCGGCGGGGGCTTGGGCCTGTTGAGGGCGTTCAGCAGGGAGAACTGGCCGGAGGTGATTCCTGCCGGCCGCAGAGCCTCGTCGAAGCGTCGCGACAGCGCGCGGGCGGCCCGTTGCGCATGCAGGCACAGGCAGGTGTCCCGGACCAGATGGGTAGTTTCGAAAGGCACGATCGCGCTGTTTGACATGGCTTATTTATGTTGATATCAACTCAATTGTCAAGGGAATATGAGATTGCTTTAAGGCAAGGGAGATGAACGATGACTTATGTCGATGGCTTCGTACTGGCCGTACCGTCCGACAAGAAAGAGGATTACCGGAAGCATGCCGCCGAAGCGGCGCCTCTGTTCAAGGAATTCGGCGCCACCCGGATGGTCGAATGCTGGGGCGACGACGTGCCGGACGGCAAGCTCACCGATTTCCGCCGCTCCGTGCAGGCCAAGGACGACGAGGTCGTGGTATTCAGCTGGATCGAGTACCCGTCCAAGGAGATCCGTGACGCGGCTAACAAGAAGATCATGACCGATCCGCGCATGAAGGAGATGGGCGAGCAGATGCCCTTCGACGGCAAGCGCATGATCTTCGGCGGCTTCATGCCGATCCTCGACGTCTGAGGTGCGGACCATGGCCAATCAGCACGGCGACTTCATCTGGTACGAACTCCTGACGAACGATGCGGATGCGGCCGCGCGCTTCTATGGCGCGGTGATCGGCTGGCAGAACCGGGCGGCGGAAGGCTCCGACCGGGGCTACAGGATCTTCGGGATCAACGGCACTGACGTGGGTGGCCTCATGCCCTTCCCCGCCGGCGCCGAGAACTCAGGGATGCGCCCGATATGGCTCGGCTACGTGGCCGTCGAGAATGTCGACGCTGCGACGGCCGACATCGTCCGGGACGGCGGCACACAGCACATGCCGCCCACCGACATTCCGGGCGTCGGACGCTTCGCCATGCTGACGGATCCGCAAGGCGTGATGTTCTACATCATGCGCGGTGCGGTGGATGCAACGAGCACGGCGTTCGACCAGAGCAGGTTCGGTCATTGCAACTGGAACGAACTCGCCACCAGCGACCCGCAGGCGGCCCTTGCCTTCTACCGGTCCCGTTTCGGCTGGGAGAAAGGCAACGCCATGCCCATGGGCGAGATGGGCGACTACCAGTTCATCGATCATGGCGGCCGGACCATCGGGGCCGTGATGCGATGCATGCCGGAGGGTCCGCCGCCGAGGTGGACGTTCTATTTCGGCGTCGAGGATATCGATGCCGCCGCGCAGGCTGTTTCCGGCAATGGGGGCGCGATCCACTACGGTCCCGCCGAAGTGCCGGGCGGCGTCTTCATCATCGTCGCCGGCGATCCGCAGGGCGCTCTCTTCGGCCTTGTCGGTCCGCGCAAGTCATAGAACCGACCTCTGAGGAGCATTTCATGACCGACAACCTCATCCCTGCCGAAGACCTCGCGCGCCGCTCGCCGGTGCGCTTTCCGAACGAAAGCGTCGAGTACCGCGCCGCTCGCACGGCGCTCCTGGCCGAGGAGATCGAATTGCGGCGCCATCTGGAACGCGTGGCAGCCCAGCGCCGCGCCCTGCCGCCCGGCGGCGAGGTGAAAGGCGACTACCGCTTTGAGGGCGAGAACGGCCCGGTGAGCTTCGCCGACCTATTCGGCGATAAGCAGACACTGGCCGTCTACAGCTACATGTTCGGTCCGCAGCGCGAGCGCCCCTGCCCCATGTGCACCAACCTGCTCGGTGCGATTGAAGGCAATGGCGCCGACATCCAGCAGCGGATGGCGCTGGCCGTCGTGGCGCGATCCCCGATCGAGCGGCTGATCGCCTGGAAGCGGGAACGCGGCTGGACGAACCTGCGGCTCTACACCGATCTCAACGACAATTATTCGCGCGACTATCATGGTGTGCTGCCGGACGGGTCCGAGATCCCGAGCTTCAACGTCTTCACTCGCAGGGACGGCACCATTCGCCACTTCTGGAGCGGAGAGATGACCGGCGATTCCGCCGATCCCGGTCAGGATCCCCGCGGCGCCCCGGACATCGCTCCCCTGTGGAACGTGCTCGATATGACGCCCGAGGGTCGCGGGACGGATTGGTATCCCAAGCTGAACTACGCGGTGTAGCCTCTCAAGAATACACCAACGCTGCATTATTCCGTTGGTCTGTTCAGGATCGTGTTTGATCGACTAAGCTTTTAGGCGTGCGAGCGACCCAGGAGCGAAGATCCTGCATGAGAGATGTCCGGAATCCAGGTGACGAGTCCCGTCAGCAGCTGGGCTTTCTGTCTGCCGCAGAAACGGCTGCCCTCACCCATCGTGGCGTTTCGGTTCCGGATCCAAACTCCGTGTTGGTTTCGCCGGGCGTCCAGCTCGGAACGGGAACCGTGCTCTGGCCCGGTGTCATTCTTGAGGCTCGTGACGGCGGGACCATCGTCGTCGGTGATGGCACGCAGCTTTTTCCAGGCAGCAGGCTTGTTGCCTCCAGCGGCTCGATCACGGTCGGGGCTCAAGTCGAGATCGGCGAGGAAGGCGGCTTCACGATCAAGGCCGGGACAGGAGAGGTCATCGAGATCGGCGACGGAGCGCGCCTTCTCGGCGGCGGGTCGCTCACATTGTCGAATCGGATCGGGCGCGGCGCCCAGATTCTCGGGCCCATTCGCTGCCAGAATTGTACCTTGGGCGGCGGCGGGACATACCGGGATCCCGAACCGGATGAGCGAGGTGGGGTCCTCAAAGGCTCGGGCGTCGCTCGTCAGATCGAGGTTCCGACCGGCTCCGTCATCCAGGCATTCGGGCTGTTCTCGGGAGGGACCCTCAGGCGGCAATCCTATGTCCATCCCAAGTTAGGCGGATGAGTCTCATGCTCCATCAACTCAATGGCCAAGGCCTCAAACTAGGCCCAAACTGCGCCACCGGACGAGAACGAGGCGCAAACCCTGCTGACCAAGGCCGTGGACCTGGGCATCACCATCTTCGATACGGCCCCGGCCTATGCGGCAAGCGAAGCCCGGTTGGGCCGCTTTCTCACAGGCCTTGAGCCACCCGCCAGGCAGGCACTCACCATCATGACGAAAATGGGTGAGCACTGGGATTTCGAGCGGGGCACAAATTTCGTCGATCACAGCCGCGATGCGCTGATCCGCAGCATTGACTGCAGCCTCTCCCTCCTCGGAGCTATCGATGTGCTGCAGATCCACAAGGCGACGAGCGATGTGGTGACCCATCCCGATGTGATCGCTGCTATGGATTATGCGAGACGCTGCGGCGTGACGGCCTTCGGTGCGAGCGTCAGCGATGTGGAGGCCGGGCGTCTTACGCTGCGAAGCGGTCTATACGAGACGCTGCAGTTCCCGCTGAATGGATCGAGCATGGGTATGGCCCCGTTGGCTGCCGCCCTGCGATCGAGTGGCTGCACCGCCATCGTCAATCGGCCCTTCGCCATGGGTGGAGTGCTTATCGAGCAGCCCTTCGCGACGGCCGCGGCAGCTGCGTTCCGCTACATCGAAGAGCGGTTGCCGAATGCGGTGATTCTGACCGGGACCGGGAAGGCCGCGCATCTCGCGCAGAATGTCGGAGCATTTCGCCAGCGGGCGGGTTGAAGTGGCTCGGCGGCTGAATGCATGAGGAGGTCAGGAGGCCGCTGACGGCCTCACTCCCCAGGCGTCCACGGCACGTAATCGCCGGTGGCGGCGGGACGCTGTCCGGACCCGAGCTGCGACCCTTGTGGCCGGTAGGCCTGAATCGTGCCGGTCATGTTCGGCACATAGGGCTTTTCCCAGGAATGCGGCCGATAGGCTTCCTCGCTCGGGGGCACGTCGCCGTTGTGGCACAGCCACGCGCGCCAGCCGGGCGGCACCTTGGAGGCATCGGCATAGCCGTTATAGACCACCCAGCGGCGTTCGGCGCCCACATTGGAGTCGATCGCCTGGGGCTGGACATAGCGGTAGTAGGTGTTGCCGAACTCGTCCGTGCCTACGAACACGCCCTTGCGCCAAGTGAAGAATCGGGTGCCGAGGGTCTGTCCGTTCCACCAGGTGAAGAACTGGGTGAAAAACTCTTTCATGCTGCTGCCGCCGGAGGGGTTCGTGAAGTTGCGCGGAATATGGCCGCAAGGGTGAGTGAAGTCCAGCCTTCTGAGTCGCGAAAACCCGGACTGATTCTTCGATTCCCCTCCTCCCCAGGGACGGGAGCGGAATTTCCCGCAATTCGGCCATTTCGGGTCTGGAACGGCCTCTCCCTAGCTGGTCCACGGATTGATGCGCCGGCACAACATTGAGCCACCGTTAAGCATGACTCCATGTGGGTCTTTGAGCCGGCGAAGCTTGGCCATTGCAAAAATCGGGAACGGATTCTCAGAGGAGTCTGAGAGGCTTAGCCGGACAGGCGATTGTTATCCACAATTCTCACAGGTACACACAACATGTAGTTCGGAACTGTCAGCCACGACACTAGTTCTTGACGTAAGGCTCGCAACACGACTAGCTTGCCGGGGTGCCGACCAGAGACCGGCGGCCGACCTGAAAGGGCCGGTTGAACACTCCCCAGAGCAGGCGTCAGAGCTCGTGGCAACAAAGTTGCCGCGCCACCTGTGACGCCCGAACGGGGCCGTAACTCAGGCGTGTTGCGTGGGCGATCCGGCAAAGACCGGATCGTTGGGGCGTCGAACAATAATTTGGGCTGATGAGCTGCGGGGCAAATCGCGGCCACGGGGACGTTTTGTCTCCAGAACTTAGGAATGTGACAATGCGGATCGAGCGGCGTTATACGAAAACCGGCCAATCGCCTTATTCCTCCCTCGCCTTCCGGCTCGCCACGAGCGAGATCCGCAATCCGGATGGCTCGGTGGTCTTCAAGCTCGAGAACATCGAGGTTCCCGAGACCTGGAGCCAGGTGGCCTCCGACGTGCTGGCCCAGAAGTATTTCCGCAAGGCCGGCGTGCCGGCCCGCCTGAAGAAGGTCGAGGAGAACGACGTCCCGTCCTGGCTGTGGCGCTCCGTGCCGGATGAAGCCGCCCTCTCCTCCCTGCCCGAAGATCAGCGCCTCGGCTCCGAGATTTCCTCCAAGCAGGTGTTCGACCGCCTCGCCGGCTGCTGGACCTATTGGGGCTGGAAGGGCGGGTATTTCTCGTCCGAGGAAGACGCCCAGGCCTTCTATGACGAGCTGCGCTTCATGCTCGCCAACCAGATGGTGGCGCCGAACTCCCCGCAATGGTTCAACACCGGCCTGCACTGGGCCTACGGCATCGACGGTCCCGGCCAGGGCCACTATTACGTGGACTACAAGACCGGCAAGCTGACCAAGTCCAAGTCGTCCTACGAGCACCCGCAGCCGCATGCCTGCTTCATCCAGGGCGTCGAGGACGATCTGGTGAACGAGGGCGGCATCATGGACCTGTGGGTCCGCGAGGCGCGCCTGTTCAAGTACGGCTCCGGCACCGGCTCCAACTTCTCCAAGCTGCGCGGCGAGGGCGAAAAGCTCTCCGGCGGCGGCCGCTCGTCGGGCCTCATGAGCTTCCTCAAGATCGGCGACCGGGCTGCCGGCGCGATCAAGTCGGGCGGCACCACCCGCCGCGCCGCCAAGATGGTGGTGGTCGATGTCGATCACCCGGATATCGAGAGCTACATCGACTGGAAGGTGAAGGAGGAGCAGAAGGTCGCCGCGCTGGTCACCGGCTCCAAGCTCGCCGCCAAGCACCTCAAAGCCATCATGAAGGCCTGCATCAACTGCGAGGCCGAGGGTGATGCCTGCTTCGATCCGGAGAAGAACCCGGCTCTGAAGAAGGAAATCAAGCTGGCCCGCCGGGTGCAGATCCCGGACAACTACATCAAGCGCGTCATCCAGTTCGCCAAGCAGGGCTACACGGATATCGACTTCCCGGTCTACGACACCGACTGGGATTCGGAAGCGTATCTGACCGTCTCCGGCCAGAACTCCAACAACTCCGTC
>JAJFBI010000190.1 GCA_020697385.1 Microvirga sp.
CTTGCCTTCGGACCTCACACGGATCCGTCAGGACCAGCGGCTGACCTCCCGCCGGTGACCTGCTCACGCCTGTCGATTAGCCGCCGGAACGTCTGTCGGCAACGGATCGTGCAACACATCGGACCATACAGGTCGCGAGCCCATGCCAGATTGATAGTGTGGTCAAGCTTCTGCTCTGCGAAGGCGTTAATCGGGCGGTGTTCACGACGCAACCATCGCATCGCGGCGCTGGTGCGTGCGGCGAGAAGGCTGGGGCTGTACATGACCTTCAACACGACGCCCCGTGAGAACGTTCAACCGGGGCGTCGCTCGTGAGGTTGGGAACATTCGTCCGGGTCGGCTCCCAGTTTCGAAGAGACACCCGGCTACAGCGGGCGTAGCTAGGGAATTTTCCCCCGCTTCTTGAGTCGTGCTCTCCCCTGACAGGGCTGCATGCCTGATGAGCTTGTAGGCTCGGGCCTGGATGGCATCGTCGCGAAGCCGGTCTGACGTCTTAGGGAGTTGCCTGCTCGACCAGAAGGACGCCCCGCCAATCCAAATCGACGGCTTGGAGGCAGGCGCATTAGGCAGGATCGATCAAGGACGGTCAGCTCACGAGCTCGGCGGCGCGCAGAATCTCCTCGTCGGTCTGAAACTTTTCCAGACCACCCAAGCCTTCCTTCTCTCCCTCGATATTGACCCACCGCACGATGCCGTTGCGATCGATCAGGAACTGTCCAGTGAATTGACCCCCGTTACGCTCCGACCAGTCACGCCGCTCCTTCTGCTCCGCGTCGACTGGTTCGAAGCCATCGCGGCGACATAGGGCACTTTTTATTTCCCCTAGATCGGTCGCCGGAATCTGCAGTTCACGAGCTAGGTCGACGTGCCTGGACGAAACGGCTTGCAAGATTTCCGGCGTCAGCGCCGGCTGCGGCACGCCGTAGGCGCGGTGCGTTGACAGTTCCGGATCGGCCGCGACCGGCACGCCCACCGGCCGGAAACGGTAGTACAGTCGGAGTCGCTCGGGTGGCATAGCGGCGATTGCCAACACCTCTACGCCCAGGGCCTGCAGCTTGCGGCGCGTGGTGCCCAGCTGCGCAATGTGGCGCCGGCAAAACGCGCAATACAGACCGCGCATCATTGCCAGTAAGACCGGCGTCCTCCCGCGGTAGGTGGCGAGCGACACGATGTCGGTGCCGTCCTGGTTCACTACGGGCAATGTGAAATCCGGCGCAGGCTCTCCGGCTGAGATCGGCGGGCGCCTTCCGGGGGTATCCATAGTGGGTGCCGCTCCCGATCGTGGCACTCAGTGCAAAGCCCGTGCGGCTGTGAGGATTTCGTCCGTGGAAAGCAGTTTTCCGATCCCGGCCATGCCTTCGGTCGCACATTCGATGTTGGCCAAGCGGACGATGCCATCCCTGTCGATCAGAAACTGAGCTTTGAGCTGAGGCCATTGCCGCTGTGTATCGGCCCGATCGGTCTCGTTCTCCACGTAGCCATCGAGCTTTGCAAGGCGTGCAGCCACTTCGATCACCGGCAGCGGCTCTGGGAGATCCCCGTAGGGGTTGACGCTCGTTGTTTGCAGCGCCTCCATGAACTCCGGCGTCGAATCAGGTTTTGGAACGCCGTAAGCTCGGTGGCTCGTGAGCTCCGGGTCGGCTGCGAGCCGCAGGCGGGTCGGACGGAAGCGGAAATAGAGACGGGCGTTCTCCGGCGGGGTGGCCACGACCCCGAGCGACTCGACCCCGTTTGCCTTGAGCTTGCCTTCCATCTCCCCGAGCTGCGCGATCTGTCGCCGGCAGAAGGGACACCAGAGGCCGAGGAGGAGCGCAAGGAAGACGGGGCTCTTGCCGCGGTAATCGGCAAGCGAGACCGGCTCATGCCGGTCGATGCCGGGGAGCGTGAAATCCGGCGCGGGCTCCCCTGGAGAAACTGGCGGGCGCGTTACAACCGTGACCATCGGTGTCTCCTGTGTTTGTGAGCTAACAGAGAAATGGCAGAACCATGAGCGCGTCGGGCTCAAGGCCCGCGCGATCACAAACCTCCTGAGACTTCGCCAAGTAGACCTCGGCTCGAACCACGTCCCCCGCATCCAGATAGAGCGTCGCAAGGCCATCGTAGCAGGGAAAAAGGAGCTGCGGTTCGCCGACCCGCTCGGCGAGCCCTAGCGCCTCTTCATATGATGCGAACGCCAAGTCATGCTCGCCGTGGCACTGGTGGATTTGGCCCAAGACGATCAGCGGCACCGCGAGGTGGTCGAGCAGCCCGAGGCGCCGGTCGAGAGCGACGGCCGTCTGCGCCGCCTCTACGCCTTCCGCCTCGCACCGGTCGGTCAACGCGCAGTAGGCTACCGCCAGGTTGGCATAGAGCCGGGACTGGAAGCCGAGATCGCCGATTTTCTTGGCCATCTCAAGTCCCCGACGGCAGGTATCGATGCTGCGGCGCGGGTCGAGCGAGCTATAGAGCACACCAAGATTCGTGTAGCCGCGGCATGCGGCCTGCAGCAGATCGTGCTGCTCCGCCAAGCCGATGCTGCGCTCGATTTGGTCGACCGCCTCGGCAGGCCGTCCGGTGCGCGCGAGCGCGACACCGACCGTGTTGTAGGCCTGCGCGCGCATCGCGGCGGCCTCGCGAGCGCGCTCAGCGTCGGTCTCAATCTCGTTCCCGCGCGCGGCTTCGGCGAGCGCCCGCTCGGCCCATTCGACCGCACCGGCGTTGTCGCCCGCCCGAAACGCGAGCCGGCCCATCTCCTGAAACAACTGGGCGCGTTCGATCGGGCTGCCATCCTCGCCGAGCCGCTCGAGACCCAACCTGAAGCAGGCGCTGGCACGGTCCCGCTCACCAGCCTCCCAATGCAGCCCGCCGATCTTCCGATGCAAGCGCGCGACGCCCGCGCGATCCGCAGCCGCCTCGAGCTCCTGCTGCACGGCCCCATAGTGCGCGAGCGCTTCGGATCGATGGCCGGTGAGCGCGAGTACATCGGCGAGCCCCTCCCGCACGGCCTGTTCCTCGCTGTCGCAGCCCTGGCAATCGACCAGTGTGTGCAGTGCGCGCTGGTAATGTCGGATCGCATCCTCGTTGGCATAGAGCGCCCGCGCCCAAGCGCCAGCCGCCATGAGATAACGAGCGCCCCTCGCCTTGTCGGCAGAAAGGCTCCAGTGATGGCCGAGCGCTTCCAGATCGCTCAGCCGTTCCGGATGTGGACCGGTTGCGCGCTCGAGTGCGCGGCCGGCGCGCTCGTGCAATTCCATCCGGCGGGAGAGAAGCAGGTTCTCGTAAACCGCATCATGCACGAGCGCGTGCGGGAACCGGTACTGCTCTTGCTGACCCGCGTGCTCGACTGGCTGGATAAGATCGACGGCGACGAGGTGGCGGAGCGCGGCCTGCGCCGCTTCGGGATTGGCCGCAACGGCGAGGAGGAGCGGCTCGTCGAAGACAACGCCGAGCACGGCGGCCTCCTGGAGCAGGCGTCGAGCGTCTTCGGGGATTCTGTCGATGCGGGACAGAAGCAGGCCTTGCAGCGTGGGCGGCACGTTCACCGCCTCGCAAGCCGTTGTGCATATCCAGCGACCGCCCTGATGAACGAGCACTCCCGTGCTCACCAGGTTACGAAGGATCTCCTCAACGAATAGCGGGTTACCCCCGGCGCGCGTCGCAACAAAGTGCTGGAGGTGAGCGAAAGCCTCACCGTCCACAGTTCCAAAGAGATCGGCCACGAGCGCATGGATCTCGTCGGGAGGCAGGGGCGAAAGTCGGATGATCGATTGCACTGCGCGGGCGACCGCCGGCGGGCTCGCGTCTGGGCGATAAGCGGCCAACATCATTAGATGCCGGTCGGCCAGATGATCGACAATGTCCTGCAGGAGGTCCACCGAGGCAGCGTCGGCCCAGTGGAGATCCTCCACGATAATAAGGAGCGGCTCCTGCCTGAGCCGCTGCTCTACCAGCATGCGCGCGGCCATCATGATCTGGCGCTTGAGTTGTTCCGGATCCAGCTCGCGGGGTCGCATTTCGTCGATGCCGAGGACGGAGCCCAGCACCGGCGCGATGGCCTCGATCACTTGGGGTTCGGATCCAAGCGAGCGCAGCCCCTTCGCCAGCTTCTGCCTAGCGATGTCGAGCGAATCGTCGGGTCTCACCTCGTAGGCTTCCCGGAAGAGTGCTCCGAAGACACCGTACGGGGGCTCGCCGAGGGACGAGCAGGCCGCCTGCCGGACGGCCGTGCGGGCCAGTTGGCCATCGGCTTTGAGCCGCCCCAAGAACTCTGCGATTAGCCGCGACTTCCCCCTGCCAGCCTCACCGACGAGGCTCACAAGCTGGGCCTGGCCCTGCTGCATCCGGTCGAAGGTCCTCATGAGTTCGTTGAGCTCGACGGCGCGCCCGACCATCGGCGCCACAAGCCCTAAGGCTGCAAGCCCGCGGGCTGATTGAGGCGCGGTCAATCGGCCGAGCAAGCGATGAACGCCGATCGGCCGAGCCTTGCCGCGCAACGTCACTTCGCCATCTGCCTGAAAGGCGAAGCGGTGCCGCGCGAGGGCATGGGTGGCGTCCGAGACGAGGATCGTCCCCGGCGCCGCCGCCCCGAGGAGGCGTGAGGCGGTGTTCACAGTGTCGCCCGTCACCTCGTAGGCAGCGCCGGCCGCGTGGCCAAGGCTCCCGGCTACCACCGGCCCGGTGTGAACCGCGATGTGCAGGGTGACGGGCTGCCCTAGACGCGCTTCCCAGTCCGCACTCAGCGCCGTGGCGCGGGCCAGCATGTCCAGCGCGGTCTGGAGGGCCCTCTCCGGATCGTCCTCATGAGCCATCGGCGCGCCGAACACCGCCAAGACGGCATCGCCCATGAACTTATCAACGAAGCCGCCATGCCCAAGTGTCGCCTGCGCGAGCGTGTCGAACAGTGCGCTCTGGAAGGCACGCACCTCCTCAGGATCTATCCGTTCGGCGAGGGCCGTAAAGCCGGAGAGATCGGCGAAGAGTATGGTCACCTGTCGGCGGTCCGTCTCTCGGCGGAGAGCCTCCGGCAAGAGTGTCGGCAGGCTTCTAATCAATCCGGGCGGGACTGACGAGAGGACGACGGCCGCGGATGGCGCTCTATTCGGTTCCGCGCCGGACCTATCCGCGCCGCGCGCGGCCCCGCACCGGGGACAGAGAGCGAACTCGGCTTCGCAAGAGAAACCGCACCTTGAGCACGCAGTCGGCTGCCGCCGCCCGCACCGCGGGCAGAAGCTGAAGCTCGATGGAAGCTCCACACCGCAGCCAGCGCACGCCATCGTCGGACCGACCCCCCTTGATACGCCTCACCTTAGCACTTTGGTATGCGCGGGCTCCAGGCGCTCCCTTTGGACACCTGCGACGGTCCGACTACAGCCTCGCCGCGTCGTCACGGAAGTATGCCTGAATCTTGCGGGGAGGCCCTTTGCATCCGAAGTGCGCCTACTGCGCTCCGAGAAAGGGGCGCCACGGCTGCGTCTCGGAGAGCAGATTTCTCGCTCTCCCACTTCGGTGTGAAGCGCCGTGCCTCTGCTAGTGGATAGAACGTGACGGAAGAGCCCGGCGAGGGATTCCCGCCGGGATGATGGCGTGCGAGTCTGGGGCATGCGCCCCGGGATTGTCGTTGAAGTGACCGCCGCGGACCGTGACCGGCTGGATGCCATCGTGGCGGACCGCAACAGCCCTCAAAAGCATGTCTGGCGTGCCGCGATCGTGCTCGCGACAGCCGAGGGTCTCGGCACAGCTGCGATCATGCGGCAGGCAAGAGCAAGACCGCCGTCGGTTTATTTTCTTCTCGCTATTGCCGAGCAGAAGGCCCATGGTGCGTGCATCGCCAGGCATTCTAAAGCCGTAGGCAGTGGCGACTGAGAGAGACGTGCGCTCCCGCTTACACGCGTCGAGAGCTCGTTATGAACCGGAACATCGCGACACTTGCCTTCACAGCCAGCGTCTTGGGCCTGTTCTGCATCTTTGATATTGTTCCGGGAGTGGGCTCGTTCCTGGGTTCGGTGATGCTGGTCGTTGGAGGAAGTGTCTTGATCTGCCAGGCGATCATCGCGGAAGGAGCGGCCTCGCGCTAGGCGGCCTTTGCGGCTTGATCCAGCGCACGCGCTCGGGCCGAACCTTCAGGCCCCAGGTGGACATTCGTGAGACCGACCGGGGACTCATCCTGCTGGCAGATGTGCCAGGCGCTAAGCCGGACGGCTTGACGATCACGCTCGACAGGCGAGCCTTGAATGTTCACGGCCAGGCGGAAACGCGACCGGGCGCGGGACCGGAAGAGTACCGGCCCCTTTGACGGCAC
>JAJFBI010000769.1 GCA_020697385.1 Microvirga sp.
CCTGCGTGCGGTGACGCCTGAAAGCCTGAGCGCGGTTGTCGCGATGGCAGGCGAAGGGCCGATTCACATCCACATTGCCGAGCAGGTGAAGGAGGTCGAAGATTGCCTTGCCTGGTCCGGCCAGCGCCCGGTGACGTGGCTGCTCGATCATGCTCCCGTCGATCGGCGCTGGTGCCTGATCCACGCCACGCATCTCGACGCGCAGGAGGTGAAGGGCATAGCCGCGAGCGGCGCCGTGGCAGGCCTTTGCCCGATCACGGAGGCCAATCTCGGAGACGGAATCTTTGAGGGTGTCGATTATCTCGCGGCGGGAGGCCGCTTTGGCGTCGGGTCGGATTCGAACATCGAGATCTCCGCGGCGGGAGAACTCAAGCAGTTCGAGTACAGCCAGCGTCTCAAGCACCGCGCCCGCAACGTGCTGGTCGAGCGCGAGGGGCAATCGACGGGGCGCAGCCTCTACGAGAAGGCGCTGGCAGGCGGAGCCCAGGCGCTTCGTCGACGGATCGGTGCAATTACCGAGGGGCATCGTGCCGACCTCGTCGTGCTCGATGCCAATCATCCCGATCTCGCCGCCGTCTCGGGTGACCGTTGGCTCGATGCATATGTGTTCGTGGCCGGCAAGGCCGCCATCGATACGGTGTTCGTCGCGGGCAAGCCTGTGGTCAAGAGCGGCCGGCATGTGGATCGCGACGCGATCCGCGCTCGCTACACGAAGGCCTTGGCCCGCATCCTAGCCTGAGAGAAGGCAGCATGAAACATCTGCACCAGCGCATCCGCGACGATATCGAGGCCAAGATCATGTCCGGCGAGTGGGCGCCTGGACATCGCATCCCCTTCGAGCATGAGCTGATGGCGGAGTACGGCTGCTCGCGCATGACCGTGAACAAGGTGCTCTCCACGCTCGCCGCCAACGGACTCATTACCCGTCGACGCCGCGCGGGCACCGTTGTGGCGGAGCCGAGCAATCAGCAGGCGGTGCTCCAGATCCAGGATTTCGCCCTTGAGGCGGCGCGCGCCGGGGTCGAGTACCGTTTCAAGATTCTGCACCGCTCCATCGAACCCATCGATGCAGCCGCTGCGCAGCGCACAGGACTTCCGGCAGGCACCAGGATGCTCTGCCTCTCCACGCTGCATGTGATGGATGATATGCCGCAAGCCTTCGAGCAGCGCCTCATCAATCTTGCCTCTGTGCCTGAGGCCGACAAGGAAGCCTTCGTGGATGATCCGCCGGGCACGTGGCTTCTGCGGCGCGTGCCGTGGACGGATGCGGAGCACATCGTGCGTGCGGTGAATGCGGACGGCACGATGGCGAAGCGGCTTCGAATCCAGACGGGAACAGCGTGCCTCATGCTCGAGCGGCGAACCTGGCAGGCGGGCGCCTTCGTCACCGAGGCACGCATCACCTATCCCGGCGACCGGCATCAGCTCGTGGGACGGTTCTCGCCAATTGCGTGAGGGGCCTATCCTGCGCTTACTGTCATTCCGGGGCGCCGCAGGCGAGCCCGGAATCCATAAACACGACGGCTCAGGAAGAGTGATTAGCGTCACACCTCTTCTTGCATCGTCAGCGGTTATGGATTCCGGGCTCTCGCTGACGCTTGCCCCGGAATGACAGTGGTGGGCCTCGAAGCGAGATCACCGGCACAAGGCCGGTGATGACGAGCAGTAGACGGAGCTGAACTCTCAAGACAACGCCGAGCGCAGATCCTCGATCAGGTCGTCCGCATCCTCGATGCCGACCGACAGGCGCACGAGCCCGTCGTCGATGCCGAGTTCGGCCCGCACCTCCTGCGGCACGGAGGCGTGGGTCATGATGGCTGGCAGCGCTCCAGGAATCGTGTCGCGCCGTCGAGACCGCCCTTGATGCGGGCCGTAACGATGCCGCCGAAGCCCCGCATCTGGCGTTTGGCCAGTGCATGCTGCGGATGTGAGGCGAGGCCCGGATAGATCACGCCGTCCACACCCGGATGAGCCTCCAGGAATTGGGCGATCCTGAGCGCCGAGGTGCAATGCCGCTCCATGCGCAGCGACAGGGTCTTCAGCCCGCGCAGGGCCAGGAAGCTGTCGAAGGGGCCGGAGACCGAACCGACGGCGTTCTGGAGGAACGCGATCTTCTCGCGGATCTCCTGATTCTGGCCGACGATCACTACGCCGCCGACCATGTCGGAATGGCCATTGAGATACTTCGTGGTGGAATGCACCACGATGTCGAAACCGAACTCGAGCGGACGCTGCACCCACGGGCTGGCGAAGGTGTTGTCGGCAACAAGCCAGGTGCCATGCTCGCGGGTTGCGGCCGCGATGGCTTCGAGGTCTGCGAGCTTGAGGAGTGGGTTGGTTGGCGTCTCGACCCAGACCAGCTTGGTGTTCGGCCGCAGAGCCGCCTTGACGGCGTCCGCGTCGCCGAGATCAACATAAGTGATATCGAGCCCGGCCGATTGCTTGCGCACTCGCTCGAAGAGACGGCGCGTACCGCCATAGAGGTCGTCGGACGCGACAATGTGTGAGCCATGATCCAGCATGTCGAGGATAGTGGCGCTCGCAGCCAGTCCGGAGGAGAAGGCAAAGGCTGCCGAGCCGCCCTCAAGATCCGCGATGCAGCGCTCGAAGGCCATGCGGGTCGGGTTCTGGGAACGGGCATATTCGAAGCCCTTGTGGACGCCGGGGCTCTCCTGCGCGAAGGTGGAGGTGGCGTAGATCGGCATCATCACCGCGCCGGTGGTGGGATCCGGCGATTGGCCTGCATGGATGCA
>JAJFBI010000191.1 GCA_020697385.1 Microvirga sp.
TCGGCTGCCGGGCTCGCTTGCGAGCGGCGCCGACAGGGCCTTGTTCTGGCAGCTGATGATGCCGGGGATGCCGGCATGTTCCATGTAGCGGCCCATCTCGGCGTTCCAGATTTCGTAGCAGAACCCGGCCGTATGGGTCAGCAACCGGCGCAGGGTGATCGGCTGGCGCGCCGGCCGCAGCCTCGGCGCGCCCGTATCGTCGAAGCCTTCGAGCACCTGAGGAGAAGCGAGCTCGGGCAACAGCTCACCGATCGAGCGATCAAGCTGGAGCTTCCCGCGCTCGACGAGCTGCATGGCCGCCGCTGCGGTAATCGCCTTCGTCATCGAGGCGATCCAGAATACGCTGTCGAGCGTCATGGGATCGTCCTTCGCGAGGTCGCGCTTTCCGAAGGCTCCCTCGTAGATCGTTTCCCGCCCGCTTGCCGCGACCGCGACCACTCCAGGAATTTCCTTCGTTTCGGCTGCGTGGCGCAGAGCCTCATCGATTCGTGGCCATGACGGCATGACGCTTCCTCCTCGTAATCGCGGCCCCGTGCTTCCTGGTGGGCCACCTCACTCCGGGTGCACGCAGCTTAGCGCGCCCATTGCCACTGTGCACCGCCGAAACATGGGCCGTGCGGCGACCCCTATCCACGGGTACACGCGCAACGAGGCCGGGGTGGCAATGACCGCAGTTGGCCGAAAACGGAACGGCGGCTTCCGGGATCTGAATGGCTGGAAGCTGCCGTTCCCAACTCTGCTCAGCGTTATCTTCCCCGGCAATTGGAAAGCGCTCATACGCACGTACATCGGCACCATTCCCTCCAAAGGCGAAGCACCATGTGGAGACGAGCAGAGAATGTCCGAAAGGCAGCTCTCAGGAGCGCCATGAGGCCGAAGCTGGGTGTCGCCGCGAAGCCTGTCCAGTGGTGGCCCTGAGCGAGGCTGCCGCCGTCGTAGCAGTCCGTGTCGCATGCGCATTCAGCGATCGTCTTGGTCACGCCTTGGCTTCTGAGTTGCGGAAGGCGGCCTCTCCGGCGTCGGACACCTCGACCCATGTCGGGTCGGGCGAGGCCTCCGCGACGTAATTGTCGTGCCAATTCCACCATTTGTAGGTCGGGCTCTGGGGATAACCTTCGGGCGAGTCCTCCCAGACCTCCTGGCGCCCGAGCGCCGTGATGTCGAGGTAGCTCCAGGTGCTGCCCATTGCCTCGTCGCCGCGGTTGTTCACGAAGTAGGTACGGAACACTCGGGCGCCATCGCGGATGAAAGCGTTCGTACCGTGCCACTCGTCCACGCCGAAGTCGGCATCGAAGCTGTCCGTCAGCGTATACCACGGCATTTCCCAGCCCATCCGTGCCTTGAGGAGCGCAATGTTCGCCTGCGGCGCGCGCGAGACGAACGCAAGCGTAGTATCGCGAGCGTTCAAATGGGCCAGGTGGGCGACCTGGTCGGCCACCATGGAGCAGCCCCGGCAGGCATGATCGGGCCAGCCGAAGACGCCCGGCTCGAAGAACGCGCGATAGACGATCAGTTGACGGCGACCATCGAATAGGTCGAGCAGGCTCGCCTTGCCTTCAGGACCCTCGAACTCGTAGGCCTTCTCCACCGCCATCCACGGCATCCGGCGACGTTCGGCGGCCAGCGCATCGCGGGCGCGGGTCAGAGCCTTTTCCTTCACGAGCAGCTGCTCACGCGCACTCTCCCATTCCTGCGGCGACACGACCGCTGGGCGGGTCTTCGGCAGTTCCTGTTGCATGACCATTGCTCCTGCTTCGAAGGCATACTCCTTTCAGCTCTGGAATGTGCTGCTTAAAGCGATCAGCTTGGCGCCCGTCGAGGCGGGCTCGCCGGTCATGGCGCCGATGCGGGGAACGACCTTTTTCCAGCCGCCGCTCATGTTCCGATACGCCGTTTCGTTCCTGGGCAGGACGAAGCCCGAATGGACAAGGCGCAGCCGCGTGCCGCCTTCGACCTTCTCCAACGTGAAGGTGACGACGGTATCGAGCGGCGCACCATATCCGGCATTGCCTTCGTGCCCGCCTTTCCAGGAATAGGCAAAACGTTCGTTCGGGATCACGTTGAGGACTTCGCATTGGATTGTGCCGTCCCACTCTCCGGCGGGCGTTGTCCGGTAGGTGAAGCGGTTGCCCGTCACGGGCTCAAACCCCGACGGCTCCATGCCGAGCCAGCGGCCCATCAGTTCGCCCGACGTGAGCGTTTTCCAGATCGCCTGCGGCGCGTGGGGGAAGACCTCGTCGACCACGATCTCTTGGGCGCGAGTCTGCAATGCGGCGTTGTTCATGGATCGATCTCCTTCAATAGGATACGCAGGTTCGCGAACCGCTCGCGCCAAAAGGCGTCGTAATGGCTCAGCCAGTCGAAGAGCGGAGCGAGGCCCTCCGGCTTCGCTCGGTAGAAGACATTCCGGCCCTGGGGTCGCTCCGCGACGAGTCCGGCTCGCTTCAACGCCTTAAGGTGCTGCGAGACGGCACCCTGTGTCACGCCGCTCGTGCGCGTGAGCTCGGCCACAGTGATTTCATCCGACCTGGCGATGCGCTCGAACACGGCCCGGCGGGTCGGATCGGCGAGAGCGCGCATAACGTCATCGATGCCGGCAGGCTGGATCATAGTCTCATGTTAGCGATTGCTAATTGATTAGTCAATACTAATGTCTTGGGCTTTGCGTGTTCGTGCACCGGCGCGGCTTACCCGACGGGCGCGCACTCCGACCGGAATGCAAACGACGGCGCCGGCCGAGGACACGATGTACCGTATTCCGCGTCCGGGTGCCCGCTTCCTCGCCGCAAGTGGACGGGGAACGTAGCTTGACACCCGATGGGGCGATCAAGAAAATTCTGGCGCGCGGCGACTGCTCAACAAACACGAACGGCGGTCTGATCTGTCGCGCCATGTTGTGCATGACTGCCGATTGGAAGGATTGATATGCGCGTTCGCCGATTGCTCGGCGCGGCCTGCGCGTTTGCAGGCGTGCTGCCGTTCGCTGCCGCCGCTCAAGACATAAAGGTGGGCTTCCCCATGATCCTTTCCGGCCCGGGCGCCCTTTCCGGCGAACCGGCGCTGCGGGGAGCGGAGATGCTAGTCGAGGAGGTGAATGCCGCCGGCGGCGTGCTGAACGGCCGCAAGCTGAGGCTGATCGCGCGCGACACGAAAGGCGCCGCCGACGAAGCGGTGCGCGTCGCCCGCGAAATGATCCTCAAGGACGAGGTGAACTTCTTGGTAGGCACGTTTACGTCGGCCGAGGGACCCGCCGTCTCGCCGATAGCCAAGGAAAACCAGATTGTCTTCATCGCGCCGGTCACAAAGACGGACCAGTTGACCGCGCCCGACAAGCTGCATCCCTATGTGTTCCGCACGGCGTCGACGACCACGATCGAGGGCCGAAGCGCCGCTGAGCTCGCGGCCAAGCTGCCGAACGTGAAACGCGTCGCCACGATGACGCAGGACTATGCCTATGGCCAGGATACTGCGAAGGCGTTCCTCGACCATCTGAAGAAGCTCCGCCCCGATATCGAGGTCGTCGACCAGCAATGGCCGAAGCTGGGCGAGGCGGATTACACTCCCTTCATCAACGCCCAGATGGCGAAGAAGCCGGACGCCGTGTTCTCCTCCCTCTGGGGCGGCCATTTCGTCACCTTCGCCAAGCAGGCCAAGCCGCTCGGCTATTTCGACGCGATCAAGAACAACTTCATCGGCGCCGGCGAGGCGGGCGCGATCGAAACCGCAAAGGCGATGGGGTCCGACTACCCCGCCGGGATCTGGGCCAACTCGTACGACATCTCCAACTGGGAGAGTGGCCCGCAGTCGCACAAGGACTATATCGCCCGGTTGCGGAAGTTCACGAAGGACGAGAACCCGTCTTCCTGGCCGATCACCGGCTATGTCGCCATGCAGGCGCTGGTCGCGGGCATCAAGAAGGCGAACAGCATCGATTCTGACAAGGTCGCAAAGGCGCTGCTGGACATCACCTTCGACGCCCCGACAGGGCAGATCACGCTGCGCGGCAAGGACCACAACGCCAACCGCGGCCAATTCTGGGGCCTTATGGTGATGGATCCGAAATATCCGTTCGCGGTGATGGCCGAGGCCAATTACCTCGAGCCAACCAAGTTCATGGATTGACGTTGGCCGACGGGCTATGTTCGAGCGCGTAGCAGGCGCGGTTCGCAGCGTTGCCGGGACGCTGCGAACCGCAGCTCCCGCAGGGCTTTCCTGATCGGGGGCCAAGGCGTTCTCTTGGAACCATCTTTTATTTTCGGCCAGTTCGTTGGCGGCCTCACCGCCGCCATGACGCTATTCCTGATCGCGTCGGGGCTGTCGCTGATCTTCGGCGTGCTGCGCGTGCTCAACTTCGCGCATGGCTCGTTTTATATGATAGGCGCTTATCTAGCCTGGCAGATCGTCCAGTGGATCGGTCCTGGCGGCGAGGGCTTCTGGCTCGCGGTGCTGGGCGCTGCTGTCGGCGTGGCTGTTCTCGGCGGCGTGATCGAGCGGCTGCTGTTGCGCCATCTCTACCGACGCGAGGAGCTATACCAGCTTCTGTTTACATACGCGCTGGTTCTAGTCATTGCGGATATGGCGAAGCTGGTGTGGGGCACGCAGCAGTTCGGCGTCTCGCGCCCGCCGAGTCTCGCGGGCAGCTTTCAGGTCTTCGACACGACGGTCCCGCACTACAACCTGTTTCTCGTTTTGCTTGGGCCGGCGATCGCGCTGGGCTTCTGGTATTTCCTCAACCGCACCCGCACCGGCCGCATGATCCGCGCCGCCGCACTCGACCGCGAGATGCTGGGAACGCTCGGCGCCAATGTCGACCGGCTTTATACAGGCATGTTCATGCTCGGCTCCTTTCTGGCGGGGCTCGGCGGGGCTCTGGTAACTCCGATCAAGAGCATCATCCCCGGCATGGACGTGGCCATTATCGTCGAGGCCTTCATCGTTGTCGTCATCGGTGGGCTCGGCTCGTTCTGGGGCACCTTCTTCGGGGCCATCATCTACGGCCAGGTGCTGTCCTTTGGCATCCTAATCTTTCCGCGCTTCTCCAGCTTTGCGGTCTTCGCGCTGATGGCGGCGGTTCTCATCCTCAGGCCCTGGGGCTTGTTCGGGCGGCCGATCTCGCGATGACCCACCGCATTCCGTGGATCCTCATCGTATTTCTCGCCGCGCTGTGCGTTCCTTGGCTGGGATCGCGCTTCTACACCTTTCTCGCAACCGACATCGCCATTCTCGCGCTGTTCGCCATGAGCCTGAACCTGCTGCTCGGCTATACCGGGCTCGTGTCCTTCGGCCACGCCGCCTACTTCGGCATCGGCGCCTACACCTGCGCCATCCTGATGCAGACCGCCGGCGTGCCCTTTGTTTTCAGTTTCGCCGCAGCCGGGCTGGTGGCCGGCTTCTTCGCCCTGGTCTTCGGCGTCTTCTGCGTGCGCCTGACCAAGATCTATTTCGCCATGCTGACGCTCGCCTTCGCCCAGATCACTTGGGCGATCTGCTTCAAGTGGAACGACGTGACCGGCGGCGAGCAGGGCTTCAGCGGTGTGCCGCTGCCGGACCTCTCCCTCATGGCCGCTATCCCCGGTCTTGGCGGGTTTCGTCCGCCCGAGCGCTTCTACTTCGTCGTCCTCGCCCTGGTGGCTCTGTCCTTCGTCGTGCTCCGCCGGATCGTAGAATCGCCTTTCGGCCGCATGCTGACGGTGATTCGCGAAAACCCAGAGCGCGCGGAGTTTATCGGACTTCATGTCCGCCGCTATGAGCTCGCCGCCTTCGTCTTGGCCGGCCTGTTCGCCGGGCTGGCCGGCGCCTTGTTCGGCATCTTCAACCGGGGCGTCTTCCCCGATTTGCTCTACTGGACGAAGTCGGCGGAGGTGCTGATTATGACCCTTCTCGGCGGCATGGGCTCATTTTGGGGGCCGGCGGTAGGCGCGCTCGTCCTGACGCTCCTGAACCAGCAGATCACGGCCTATACCCAATACTGGCCTTTGGTGCTGGGGAGCGTTCTTATCGTTCTCTTGTTCGTTTTTCCAGGCGGGATCGTGGGCGCGCTGTCCGCCGCGGCGCGCCGGCTGCGCCGTGCTTGAGCTGAGTCAGCTCCGCAAGTCATTCGGCGGCTTCACCGCCGTTGGCGGCGTCACCTTTTCCGTGCCCGAGCGCCAGATCGCCGCGATCATCGGGCCGAACGGTGCCGGCAAGTCGACCCTGTTCAATCTGGTTACCGGCCATATCCGACCCGACCAGGGGAAGGTGACGCTCGACGGCCGCGAC
>JAJFBI010000770.1 GCA_020697385.1 Microvirga sp.
TGGCGGCGGTGCTGATCCATGAAGCGATCGGCGAGCAGCTTACCTGCGTCTTTGTCGATCACGGGCTGTTACGGCTGGCGGAAGCGGAAAAGGTGGTCGCTCTGTTTCGTGAGCACTACAACATCCCGCTGGTGCATGTGCAGGCCGAAGATCTGTTCCTTGACGCGCTCGCCGGCGTCGAGGACCCGGAAGCCAAACGCAAGACCATCGGCAAGTTGTTCATCGACGTGTTCGAGCAAGAGGCGAAGAAGATCGGCGGGGCCGAGTTCCTGGCGCAAGGCACGCTCTATCCCGACGTGATCGAAAGCGTCTCTTTCACCGGCGGCCCGTCGGTGACGATCAAGAGCCATCACAACGTGGGCGGCTTGCCCGAGCGCATGAACATGAAGCTCGTTGAGCCGCTGCGCGAACTGTTCAAGGACGAAGTGCGCGAGCTAGGCCGCGAGCTTGGCCTTCCGGAAATCTTCGTCGGCCGCCATCCCTTCCCCGGGCCTGGCCTTGCGATCCGCATTCCCGGCGAAGTCACCCGCGAGCGCTGCGACGTGCTGCGCAAGGCCGACGCCATCTACCTCGAGGAAATCCGCAACGCCGGCCTTTACGACGCCATCTGGCAGGCGTTCGCGGTATTGCTGCCGGTGCGCACCGTCGGCGTGATGGGCGACGCGCGCACCTACGAGAACGTCTGCGCGGTGCGCGCGGTGACCTCGCTCGACGGTATGACCGCGGACTTCTTCCACTTCGACATGGAGTTCCTCGGCCGGGTCACGAACCGGATCGTCAACGAGGTCCGCGGCATCAACCGCGTGGTCTACGATGTCACCTCCAAGCCCCCCGGCACGATCGAGTGGGAGTGAGGGCGGCGCTGGCGAGCCGCAAGCGCGTTTGCAGGGCAGCCACGCGAGGCCTAGTATCGGCTCATGAGCGGTATGCACGCAGGTGAGCAGTACGAGGACGACTTCTTCGCCTGGACCCGGTCCCAGGCGAGGGAGCTCCGGCGATTTGCCCGGGGGATGGCCTATCGGCATGTCGCGTAACAGCCCGCCCGAATTCCGAAGAAGAGTTCTTGCCGCCGCCCTCTCTTATCAACTTCAGTTGAAGTCGATTGATTACGCATTGAAGCGTTATGTGAACCCTCAACAGTACGAAGAAGAACCGATTTCCTTAGGCGATGCGACAAGTGACTATCTGGCCGCGAAGCGCGGTAATACTAGAAGAAGAATTGCGCAATCTACATACTAAAGGCGAATTGAGCTTCGGCGTGTTTGGAGCAGAATTGACGTTGTATAAAATTCCTTACACGCTTGATACTGTAAAGATTCTGTCTAATCGCGGCTTGTTGCTTGAGATTTTACCTATTTTGAGATTGTGTCTGGAAATGATGTCTTGGGCCACGGTCGCATTTAACTTGGTTGACGAGGAACAGGTTGCTACTCTAAAAGCACAAAGCTGTATCTCGCATATGAAAAGCGTCTATAGGACGACTGGTAGGCTTTACGGCTATCTTTCCCAATTTACCCACTGGGGGCATATAGTTCATGGTCATTTCATTGCTGCCGATGAAGGGAGAATTGCCGTGCTGAAAGCCTCTGTGCGTTATCGGGCCATGGGATTGGCTCTTTGTCTTGTCGTTCTCGATGCTTTTGTGGAGGTGATTAAGCATCTTTATAAAGACAGAAGTGACACATTGGTTCTTCGCATTCAAGACGGACTGCACCGAAACACTTCACGCAAGACATATCAGGCTGTAGCGAACATCACGGAACTCTCAGGGCTGGATGATTTGCGAGAAATCCAATCGTTTCTTTCATAACCGAACCCAGTACTGTCGCTTTTGAGTATGCGATCGCCACTGCGGCAACCTGCGCCTCGCGCTGCAGTGGCCCGCGGGCGCCGAGATGCCGGCGCGCGCCTGCGGTTGCAGCTTCTGTACCAAGCACGGCGGCGTCTGGACCTCGCACCCGGCGGCCCGGCTCGTGCTGCGCATCGCCGATCCGGCTGAGGCCACGCGATACCGCTTCGGCACCGGCACCGCCGACTTCCACGTCTGCCGCGCCTGCGGCGCCGTGCCCGCCGTGACCTGCGTGCTCGATGGGCGCACCTACGCCGTGGTCAACGTCAACTGCCTCGAGGGTGTCGACCCGGCGACGCTCCACCGCGTTCCCACCGACTTCGAGGGCGAGGCCGTCGCCGACCGCCTCGCCCGGCGCCGGGCGCGCTGGATCGCCGAGGTCATGATCGAGGCCGGGCCGGATTGATCGGTGCGGCGCGCAGAACCGCGGACTTCTTCCACTTCGACATGGAGTTCCTCGGCCGGGTCGCGAACCAGATCGTGAACGAGGTCCGCGGCATCAACCGCGTGGTCTACGATGTGACCTCCAAGCCCCCCGGCACGATCGAATGGGAGTGAGGGCGGCGCTGGCGAGCCGCCAGCGCGTTGCAGGGCAGCCACGCGAGGCTTAATATCGGCTCATGAGCGGTATGCACGCAGGTGAGCAGTACGAGGACGACTTCTTCGCCTGGACCCGGTCCCAGGCGAGGGAGCTCCGGCGATTTGCCCGGGCCCGGAGCCGGCCGAACCTGCCGCTCGATCTCGAGCATATCGCCGAGGAGATCGCCGATTTGGGCAGGAGCCGACGGGATTCGTTGCGCAGCTGGACCCGTCGGATCATCGAGCACCTGCTCCTGCTCGAGCATGCGCGAGCCGGTGAGCCCCGCCGCGGCTGGATCGACGAGGTGCTCAATTTCCGCAGCGAGATCGACGACCGCCTGAGCGCGACGCTGCGGCGCGACCTGCGCCGTCAGCTTCCCCGCCTCCACGACCGCTCGCCGCGACACGCAAAAAAGGCTCTAGCTGTATGGCGAGGCCGATCCGTCAGCCCGCCTCCCCGAGCGCTGCCCTTATACCCTCGATCAAGTCCTCGGCGACTTCTGGCCGCCTCCAAGCAATGACGCTGCGGCATGAGACGGAACGAGCGGCGCCCGGTCGCCTCGCTCGACCGTCGTTCTAGGGAATGCGCTTAGCAGGATTGAAAGAGCCCCACATGGGTATTCAACACGCTACATCGTCAAGCCGTCGGAGGTTCCTCGGGGGGTCGGTCGCGGGCACCGCGGGGCTCCTCGGTCTGCTCCCCGGGCCGGCCGCCGCGCTCGCCGCGGAACCGCCGCCCGAGACCACCAGGCTTCGGGTGCACCACAGCCTCAGCCTCTGTCTGGCCCCCCAGTACGTGGCGGAAGAGCTCCTCCGGGCCGAGGGCTTCACGGAGGTGGACTATGTCAGCTACGAGGAGTCCGGCGGGTTCTATGAAGCCCTGACCTCCGGCGCGGCC
>JAJFBI010000192.1 GCA_020697385.1 Microvirga sp.
CCGACGGCTTCTGCCGCCGTGACATCGGTTGGCGCGCAGTGGAGCGCGAGCAGGGTTGAAAACCCCTCTACCCCTCTTGACTGATGACGTTGGGTAAGTTTTCTCTCCTCCGGGTTGCGCCTCATTTTCCGGAGCCAGCTCATCAACTTCGAGGATCGGCGCTCTAGCTTACCATGGAGGCCATTCCATAACGCTGAGCGGCTGCCCATGAGCGATGATCTGTTTCCCGGCTTCCAGAGCCACTGGATCGACACCGAGGTTGGGCGCATCTTCGCGCGCAGCAAGGGCACCGGAAAGCCCTTGGTCCTGCTGCACGGTTTTCCGCAGACGCATGCCATGTGGCACCACCTGGCGCCGACGCTCGCTGAGACCCACACGGTCGTCTGCATGGATCTGCGCGGCTATGGCTGGTCGTCGGCGCCCAAAGGGGATGCAAGGCACGAGACCTATTCCAAACGCAGCATGGGCCGCGACGTGATCGACGTCATGGAAGCCCTGGGTCATGTGCATTTCGCCGTTGTCGGGCATGATCGCGGCGCGCGCGTCGGATACCGGCTCGCGCTGGATCATCCGGGCCGCGTCGAGCGCCTCGCGCTGCTCGATATCCTGCCGACCTACCATGTGTGGGAGCAGATGCGCACGGGAGCGATCCCGGAAGCGCATTGGGGCTATCTCTCCCAGTCCTACCCCATGCCCGAAGAGGAAATCGGGCGCGATCCCATACCGTACTTCGAAGGATTGATGCGCTTATGGTCCGCCGCCGGCGACCTCAGCGCCTTCGATCACCGGGCCTTGGAAGCCTATTGGCAGAGCTGCAACGAACCGACCCGCATTCATGCCTTCTGCGAGGATTACCGGGCCGGAGCCACGCAGGACATTGAGGCCGATGAGGCCGACCTTGCCGCCGGCAAGACGATCTCCTGCCCGACCTACGTGATCTGGAGCGATTTCTATCTCGTCAGCGGCCCGACGGGCCACGCGCAGAAGCCGCTCGATATCTGGCGCCGAAGCTTCGCACCCAACGCGCATGGGATCGGCGTGACATCGGGGCATTTCGTGGCGGAGGAGAACCCGAGCGCGACCCTGGAGGCATTGCAGGCCTTTCTGCGCAGCTGAACCCCGACAATCTGCATTGGTCTCCGCCTCCATGGCGGAGGAACCTGTCATGCAAGCGGCACGTTCACCGCTGCAGACGGGATCCCTTTCATGGCCAAGCACATTCCTGACCAGCCGAACCCACAGAGCGCATCGTCCGACACAGAGGTCATTCCGCTCACGGAAGAAGAGCTGCACCTCGACAAGCGGATGGTTACAACAGGCAAGGTCCGCGTCCAGACAAGCGTCGATGTGGAGACGGAGCTGGTCAAGGCCACGCTCGACGGCGAGACCGTCGAAGTGACGCGCGTTCCCGTCGACAGAATTGTCGACCACGCTCCTACGATCCGCACCGAGAACGACGTGACGATCATTCCGATTCTTGAGGAAGTTCTCGTCGTCGAAAAGCGCCTCGTCCTGAAAGAGGAACTGCACGTTCATAAACGCAGAACCACCGAGGACGTCGAGGCGCCGGTAGAGCTGCGCAAGCAGCGTGCCGTGATCGAGCGCGTGCCGGTCGACGACGATACCGGCACCAACACATGAAACAACGCATGTGCAGCTTGTCCTTAGGAACGAAGTCGACGAGCAGCGATTGACAGGTCAATGCGTCTGATGCCGCGGCGTATTCCTGTAAGGCGGCACAGGCATTCAGAAGCATCGAACCGTTCAACAACCGTGCCGCGTTTGACGGCCCATGGAGATTTTGCGCAATGGCCAAGACTGTAACCTGTCTCTTCGGCAGCGACTCTCAAGCTTCTTCCATCGTCCGTGAGTTGGAGCAATCGGGCATCTCGCAGGGCAAGATCTGCCTCTTCACCGCATCGGGCGACAATCGCACCTGGGACGGCACCGGCAGCTTCGGCGAGAGCTCCAGCGGATCGCATCACGACCGCGTCGAGAATTATCTGATCACCAACGGCGTGCCGCACGATGATGCCCGCGCCTATGCGGAAGGCGTGCGCCGCGGTCACGCTCTCATTGCCGTGCGCTGCGACGACGACGAAGTTGATCGCGTGGTCGACATTCTGGACGACGACAATGTGCTCGACCTCGACGAGCGGCAGGATGCCTGGCGGTCGGAAGGTTGGAGCCATCAGGGTTCCGGCGTTGCGGATCTGGGAGCTTCGGCGACAACGTCTGCGGGCATGATGGGCAGCAGCATGACGGACGGCAGCGCCATGCGTGACCGTGACAGCCTTCAGGATGATCGCCTGTACGCTCAGCGCAGCAGCTCGGATCGCGACGAGGTGATTCCGGTTGCCGAGGAAGAGCTGCATGTGGGCAAGCGCGAGGTCAGCCACGGCCGCGTCCGCATTCGCTCCCACGTGACCGAACGCCCCGTGCAGGAGCAGGTCTCTCTCAGGGAAGAACGCGTATCCGTCGAGCGCCGTCCGGTCGAAGGCACCATGCGCGCCGGCTCTGTGAACGATGGCGATCTCTTCCGCGAGCGCTCCATCGAGATGGAGGAGCGCGCCGAGGAAGCCGTCGTGTCGAAGGAAGCCCGGGTGGTCGAGGAAGTGGTGGTGCGCAAGGACGCCGAACAGCGCACGCAAACGGTCTCCGACACGGTGCGCAAGACCGAGGTGGAGGTTGACGACGACCGCAGCGCCGGTATCTCCCGCACGGGTACGACGGACAAGAACCGCTAACCTGATCTAGACATTGGAGGCAAAGCCCGGAGCGACCCGCTCCGGGCTTTGTCATGCGGCTCTTACCGCCTCTCCTCGAAAAATTCCCGCAGCAACGCGGCCGCCTCGCTTTCCCTGATGCCGCCATAGACCTCCGGAGCATGGTGGCAGGTCGGCTGGTCGAAGAAGCGCACGCCGCTGTCGACCGCCCCGCCCTTCGGATCATGGGCGGCGTAATAGACCCGGCGGATGCGGGCAAACGAGATCGCCCCGGCGCACATGGTGCAGGGTTCCAGGGTCACGTAGAGATCGCAGCCGGAGAGACGCTCGTCGTCAAGAGCCTCGCAGGCCCGGCGGATGGCGAGCATCTCCGCATGGGCGGAAGGGTCGCGCAGCTCCCGCGGGCGGTTGCCGGCGGAGGCGACGATGCGGCCTTCCCTGACGATGACGGCGCCTACCGGCACCTCCCCGCGCGCGGCGGCGGCACGGGCCTCGTCGAAGGCCACGCTCATGGGATCGGCCTCCGCCGGATCAAGCGGCGTGTGATCGGCGTTGTCCATTGCTCTATTGGTTCCCTTGGCCCTCGCTTCTCTTGGGCACCTCTGCTATCAGGCTCCCATGACCGACAGCAACGACGATAATCGCAAGGGCCGTCCGCCGGGACGCTCCGACCGTGGCCGCCCCTCATCCGGCGACCGCCCCCGCAAGCCCCGCGAAGGCGGCGAGCGCCCCTTCCGCGCCCGTGGCGATGATGACCGCCCCCGCAAGCCCCGTGCCGCCGGAGATAAGCCTTTCCGCAGCCGCGATGGGGACAAGTCCTTCCGCCCGCGGGCCGAGGGAGGCGACAGGCCCTTCCGCAGCCGTGACAACGACGACCGTCCGCGTCGCTCCGAAGGCGGCGACAAGAAGCCGTTCCGTCCCCGCCCTGAGGGTGGCGACAAGCCGTTCCGCGCCCGCAGCCCTGGTGACAAGCCGTTCCGCCCTCGCGGTGAAGGCGGCGACAAGCCCTTCCGCCCGCGTCGTGAGGATGGCGACCGCCCCTTCCGCGGCCGTGGCACCGATGAGCGTCCGCGCCGTTTCGACCGATCGAGCGAGGATCGCCCCCGCCGCGCCCGCGAGGAGCAGCCTGTCGTGCAGGCCGAGCCCCAGGAGCCGGTCGAGGATCGCATCGCCAAGGTGATCGCCCGTGCGGGCATCGCTTCCCGCCGTGACGTGGAGGTGATGATCGCGGAAGGCCGCGTCACCCTCAACGGCAAGGTTCTGGAGAGCCCAGCCGTCAACGTGACTGCCGCCGACACGATCACCGTTGACGGCGAGCCGCTGCCTACCAAGGAACGCACCCGCCTGTGGCTCTTCCACAAGCCGCGCGGCCTCGTGACCACGGCCAAGGATCCGGAAGGACGCCCGACCGTATTCGACAACCTGCCCGAGGACCTGCCCCGCGTGGTGGCCATCGGACGCCTCGACATCAACACGGAAGGGCTGCTGCTGCTCACCAATGACGGTGGCCTCGCCCGCGTCATCGCCCATCCGGACACCGGCTGGCTGCGCCGCTACAAGGTGCGCGCCCACGGCGAGGTGAACCAGGCCGATCTCGACAAGCTCCGCGACGGCATTTCCATCGACGGCATCGATTACGGCCCCATCGAGGCGCGCCTCGACCGGCTGCAGGGCGACAACGCCTGGATCACCATGGGCCTGCGCGAGGGCAAGAACCGCGAGATCAAGCGCATCCTGGAGCACATGGGCCTGCAGGTGAACCGCCTGATCCGCATGTCCTTCGGTCCGTTCCAGCTCGGCGACATCGAGGTCGGCCTGGTGGAAGAGGTGCGCACCAAGGTCCTCAAGGACCAGCTCGGTGAAGCACTCGCCATCGAGGCCGGCGTCGATTTCGAAAGCCCGGTGCGCGAGCCCATCGCGCCTTTCGGCTCCCCGAAGAAGGAGCGCTCGGAGCGTGACGAGCGCCCGGCCCGGCCCGGACGCGGCCGCGATGAGGAACGCCCGCGCCGCCGTCGCGACGATGACGAACGGCCGTTCCGCGCCCGTGACGGCGAACGTCGCGGTCGTGACGACGACGAGGCCCAGAAGCGCCCCTCGCGCCTCGACCCCAAGCGCAGCGTGTGGCGTGCCGGCGAGACAGACGACGATGCGCCGAGCAGGAAGATGCCTCGCCGCGGCGCCGATCCGCGCGAGGCCCGTGCCGCATCCGGGGAGCGTCAGCGCGAACGGATGGGCGCGATCACCTCCAAGGAAGGCCGCAAGGTCCGTGTTGAGCGCCTTGTGCGCCAGCCCGAGGCGGAGGAAGCGCCCGCTCCGCGCAGGGGCCGCGGTGCCGCTGGCGGCGAGGATCGCCCCCGCCGCCGTGACGATCGCGATACGGCTCCGGCCCATCGTGGACGTGAAGGCGCGGCCCGTCCAAGCCGCGATGGCGACCGACCGCGCCGCTCGGCTGGCGACAGACCGTTCCGCGCCCGTGATGAGGGCTCCGACGATCGTCCGCGCCGGCCGCAGGGCGACCGCCCCTTCCGCTCGCGCGAAGGCGGAACGGATCGTCCTGGCAGGCCCCAAGGGGATCGGCCTTTCCGTTCCCGTGAGGGCGGCGATGATCGTCCCCGCCGCACCGAGGGAGATCGTCCGTTCCGCGCCCGTGGTGACGATGACCGCCCCCGTCGCGGCCCTCCGCGCGGTGATGGACCGTCTCGCGGTGGCCCGAGAGGTGGCGCTGGCGGCGGCTTCAAAGGCGGTCCCAGAGGTGCGTCCAAGGGAGGCGCCTCGAAGGGCGGCTTCAAAGGTGGTTCCAAAGGCGGCCCGCGCGGCCGCCGCTAGAAACCGCAAAGAAACACCAACCTCATCCTGAGGAGCCTGCGCAGCAGGCGTCTCGAAGGAGGATCCAGAGAACACTGGAGTCTCCTTCGAGACGGACCTGAAGGTCCTCCTCAGGATGAGGCTCTTGCAGAGTATTCGAGACTCTCTTCATGAGGTTAATGCCATGAGAATCGTGGGCGGGCGCTGGCGCGGCCGCTCGCTCAAGGGACCGAGCTCGGACGCCATCCGCCCGACCTCGGACCGCCTGCGCGAGACGCTCTTCAACATTCTCCAGCATTCCTATGACGATCCCCTCGAGGGCGCGCGCGTGCTCGACCTCTTCGCCGGCACCGGCGCCCTGGGATTGGAAGCGCTCTCGCGCGGCGCCGCCTTCGCGCTCTTCGTCGACGACGGCGCGCAGGCCCGCGGCATCATCCGCGAGAACGTGGAAGCATTAGGCGCCGGCGGCGCCACCCGCCTCTTCCGCCGCGATGCGACGCGCATGGGCGAGGCCGCACCCAACGCACCCTTCTCCGTCGTGTTCTGCGACCCGCCCTACGGCAAGGATCTCGCGCCAAAGGCCCTGCGCTCTTGCGCGGAGGGCGGTTGGCTGGTGCCGGACGCGCTCGTGATCGTGGAGGAGGCGCAGGGCACCGAGGTCTCGCTGCCGGAGCGCTTCGAGGAGATCGAGCGTCGAGATTATGGGGAGACCAAGG
>JAJFBI010000193.1 GCA_020697385.1 Microvirga sp.
ATCCATGGCGAGCACCCTGCCGGCGCCGCACGCATCATCGACACGGGTCACGTTCTGATCGAGCGGCGGAGCACTTGAGCAGGCCTGTGAGTTCCCTTTATTGAGAAGCCCCTTCTTACAATGTCTGCAACCATGCCCCTGGTGTTCAGGCTCCATCTGCGGCAGCCTGTAACCGGTTTGAAGTTGGGGGAACCGTTCGCATGACCAATGGATTGATCGCAGCCCGGGATCGTTTCGCTGCCCACCACCCCGAGCAGCGGATTCAGATCAACGGCCGCGAATGGGGATGTGTTCAGGCAGGCGGCACCGGCCCGGCGCTGCTGCTCATACCAGGGACGCTGGGCCGCGGCGACATCTTCTGGCAGCAGATCGAGGCCCTGAAGGACCGCGCCCGCATAATCGCCGTCACTTACCCCAAGAGCGGAGGCATCGCCGAATGGGCAGACGATCTGGCGGAGCTTTGCGGCAGGATCCGCCTTGACCGTGTCACGGTGCTCGGCTCCTCCCTCGGCGGGTATCTGGCACAGTACTTCGCAGCGAACTTTCCGCGCATTGTCGAGAGGCTCATAGCGGCCAACACACTGCACTCGGTTGATGGGATAGCTGCACGACCACCCTATTCCTCCGATCTCGACAATGCGCCGATCGAAGAGCTCCGTGCCGGTTTCGGTCGTGGCCTCGGCGTCTGGCGGGACGCTCATCCGGAGCAGGCGGAACTGGTCGATCTTCTCATGGCTGAAGTCGGCGGGCGGATCCCGGAGCCGGAACTGCGTGCACGACTCAATGCGCTCAAGCGCGGGCCGGATTTGCCGACCCTCGATTTGCCGAAGGAACACATCGCAACGATTGAGAGTGCCGACGACCCTCTCATTCCACCGCCCATGCGTGATGCCGTAAGAGCCCGCCTGGAGCCATCGGTGGCCTACCGCTTCGATTGGGGTGGGCACTTCCCCTATGTGGCACGACCAGACCTCTATGTGGCTCTGCTCGAAGAGCAGTTGGGCCTGCCAGTCACCCGAGAAAGCTGGGGACAAGGGCAATTGCGGGTGCGATAGCTGCGCCCGGCAATGTCATCCGCCCACGCCGTCACGGATGGGACGTCGATTTACAGTCAGCCTTGCGGCTTCGCCCCGTGGCAGAACTGGGGAGCGGTGAGACCCCAATTGCCGCACTTGTCGCAGGCTGTGGCCAGAAGACCAATGCTGATGACGAAAGCGGCGCGAACGAGTTGTTTCATGTGAAGCCCCTGGGTTTGGCCACCATATGGCAATCCCCGCTCGCCCACCAGCACAGCGGGCTTCAACTTCACAGCCGCGTTGTGAGCAGCCTTACTGCCCGGAAAAGCGGCCGGTTCAGGCCGCCAGTCTCGTCTGCTGCATGTGAACGATCCGGCGGACCTCGTCGCCCTCGATTGTCTCGTGCTCCAGCAACGCCTCCGTCAAGGCATCGAGCGCATGGCGGTTGTCCTCGATGCAGGCTTTGGCGGCCTCATACATCTCGTCGATGATCCGCCTGATTTCCTGCTCGACTTCGCGGGGAAGGTTGTCGCCCGCGCGAGTGACGCGAACCATGCCGATGGCCGGGCTCATGCCCCACTCGGTGACCATCCGCGTCACGATGTTGGTGGCATGCGCGATGTCGCTGGCGGCGCCCGTCGTGACCTTTTTCGCGCCGAACACAACCTCCTCGGCCGCGCGGCCGCCCATGGCCACGATGAGATCGGCTTCGAGCTTCTCTACCGGGATGCAGAACCGGTCATGCTCCGGCAGCCGCATGACGAGGCCGAGCGCCTGGCCATGAGGGATGATCGTGGCGCTGTGCACCTGGTCGGAGGCCGGAAGCAGGGTAGCGCAGAGGGCGTGCCCCGCCTCGTGCACTGCCACGAGCCGGCGCTCCTCGTCCGTAATCACAAGAGAGCGGCGCTCGAGCCCCATGATGATCTTGTTGCGCGCGGCTTCCAGATGCTCGCGGGTCACCTCGGCGACACCCTCGCGTGCAGCAAAGATGGCAGCCTCATTCAGGAGGTTGCCGAGATCGGCGCCCGAGAAGCCTGGCGTACCCTTGGCGATGGAGGCAAGGCTCACCCCGTGGGCCAGCTTGATGTTGCGGGCATGGACATCGAGGATCGCCTCGCGGCCAGTGATGTCGGGTAACCCGATATGGACTTGGCGGTCGAAGCGGCCGGGGCGCAGGAGGGCCGCATCGAGCACGTCGACACGGTTGGTGGCGCCGATGACGATCACGCCAGCCGTGGTGTTGAAGCCGTCCATCTCCACGAGGAGCTGGTTCAGGGTGGACTCGAACTCACGGTCTGCTGCAGATCCCCCACCGCCTCCGCGCTTGCGGCCGATGGCGTCGATCTCGTCGATGAAGATCAGGCAGGGCGCCTTCTTGCGCGCCTGCTCGAAGAGCTTCGACACGCGGCCCTTGGCGATGCCGATGAGAGGCGCCGAGAAATCGCTTCCCGAGACGGCCATGAAGGAGACGCCCGCCTCCCCGGCCAGCGCCTTGGCGATCAGGGTCTTGCCGGTTCCCGGAGGCCCGACCATCAGGAGGCCGCGGGGAATGCGGGCCCCGACCTTGGTGAACGCATCCGCGTCCTTCAGGAAGGCGATCACCTCCTGCAGCTCGGCCTTGGCTTCATCCTGGCCTGCCACGTCATCGAAGCGGTTCGGGATGCTGCGAACCACCTTGGGCCAGCGGGAAGTCGGCTTGAAGTCGGTCTGAATGGCCAGCATGGCGAGGACCGCCAGAACCAGCACGATCGGCACTACTATGCTCGCCATATGGGCCGGATCGAAGCCGGGCTTCCTGAAATCCACCTCGGCGCCGGAGGCGGTGATGCGCTCGATATAGTCGGCACTCACGAGCCCGTTCGGCATACGCACGTAAACGTTCCTGTCGGCCAGGGAGACGGAGAGGCCGCCGCTCTCGATCAGAACCTTCTGGACCTTCTTCTGGCCCAGTTCCCGCGTGAACTCCGAATAGGTGATCTCGGCGACCGGCTGAGCCAGGAAACGGGGAGCGAGGAAGACGGCGACCGCGATCACCAGGGCAAGGATGGCGGCTGAAACAGCCACGCCTTTTTTTGACAGCAGCTGTCTGGCTTTTTCGAGAACGTTGGTCACCGGCGGCGCCCCCATAGCGCAGTTTGTTTTTGGAGGAGCCGCTGTTTAGTCTATTTTGACGCAGTTCGCAGTACGGCGAATGGGCACACCCAATGAACAGAGGGGGCATCAGCTCAGGAGGTCGCTGTATTCCTTGTGGCGCCGGATCCAGGCGAAGGCGTAACCGCAGAGCGGCGTGATCTTCCGCCCTTCGAACCGAGCGATTTCAGCCACGCCCCGCATGAGATCGCCGGCTGCTCCGGTCCCCCGCAGAGGAATGGCGGCTTCCACGTGCCTGATCACGAGGTCGGACCCGCGCCGCTCATAGGTCGCGAAGGCGATCTGGCCATTCCGCTCCAGCTCGAACCGATGGCGATCCACGTTATCCCGAATGTCGCTGCCCATGCCTCAACTCACCTGTTGAACAATGTCAAAAATTCAACGTGATGCGCCACGCGGCGTTCCGCAAGCGGCCACGCTTGCGCAGTCTGCAGGCCGGAACAATCCGGACCGAGGTTGGTTTCGGCTTAGCAGATCGACGGGAGGGACCAGCCAGCATGCCGACCGTGTTCTTGGATTGCGACGGTGTCCTGGCGGATTTCGATAAAGGTGCTGCCCGGATCCTTGGCATGCCTCCAGCCAAGTACGAGCAGCAGTTCGGCGTGAGGCGCTTCTGGTCGGAACTCACTGCAGCAGAGGACTTCTTCAACAGCCTGGAGCCCCTGCCCGATGCCATGGAGCTGTTCGAGGAAGTGAGGCACCTCAACCCCGTGATCTTGACGGGTCTACCCCGCGGCAACTGGGCCGAGCCGCAGAAGCGGCGCTGGGCCGAGCGGCACTTTCCTGGCACCGAGGTGATCACCACGACGGCTGCTCTGAAGCGCGAGCATTGCCGTCCCGGTGACGCATTGGTTGATGATCGGGATAAGTACCGTCATCTCTGGGAAGGTGCCGGCGGCGTCTTCATCCATCACAGGAGCGCAGCTGCCTCGATCCGGCGATTGCGCGAGCACGGCTTCATCTGAGCCGCGTCTCTTCCAAGGACATCTTCCGTTCGAGCTCAGCCTTCACCGCCAGCCACTCGTCCCGGACGATGCTGTAGACCGCCGTATCACGGATATGCCCATCGGGCATGATCATATGCTGGCGCAGGATGCCGTCGAGCTTGGCGCCGAGACGCTCGATGGCAGCCCGTGACTGATCATTGAGGCGATGGGTCCGCAGCTCCACAGCGTTGCAGCCCAGCACCTCGAAGGCATGCCGCAGCATGAGGAACTTCGCATGGGTGTTGACGAAGGTCCGCTGCCAGGATTTCGCAATCCAGGTGGTGCCGATCTCGACCCGGTGATTGGCGGCATCGATGTTCATATAGCGCGTCGAGCCGATGACCCGACTGCCGTCGTTCACGACCGTTGTGAAGGGGAGCGCAAGGCCAGCCTTCTGCAACTCCAGGGCCTTCTGCACATAAGCCGCAAAACCCTCCGGCTGCGGCACGGTCGTAGTCTTCTTCTCCCAGAGCTCTCCGTCGCTGGCCGCCTCGCCCAGAGCCGAAACATCGGCGAGGCTCAACGGGCGTAAAGTCAGACGATCCGTCGCGAGGGTCACGGGCTCGATATGCAGCATGATGAACGCGCCTTTATCCGGTTTGCCGCTTTGTCTCCCATTCAGAGCAAAGCCGCAACGGCCAAGGCAGCATCAGGAGGCCTTGAGCCTCCCGACGCGATGATCGGCAACCAGCGCGATCCTTGTCAGCCCAGCAGATAGACGATGCCCGGCAGGCTCACCGCGAGAGCCGCCAGCACCCAAGCGCCCACGGCGGATTCCCAGGCCACGTTGCCGGTAGCATTCCGCAATCTCTGCGCACAGGTCGAGGCATCCATCGTGCGCCCACTGAGGCATGAGCAGAGGGCATAATGGGCCTGACCGTCGGAGAGCGCGAAGTAGCGCATGGCATCGCCAAGTCTGTCGCCTGCAAGACCGTCGGCGCGCAGGATCGGATCCTCATAGGCGACCGTGAGCGGAGAATTGTCCTCGCGGATCAAAGCTCTCTCGGCCGGCGGCTTGTACTCGATCTCACCGAGGGAGCTTAGGGAGCGATTCGGATCGCTTTCGAGCAGGTCGATCCAACGCTGAAGCCGTTCCTCGCGGGATAAAGGTCTTGGCTGAACGTCGGCTACGCTACGGAGCTGATCAAGATGCTTGTGTTCCATCGATCTCCTCCTTGCCGAGCATCGGGCCAAAGTGAATGTGCACCCTTGGTGTCCGTCGATGCTCAATGCTCAGACAAACGGTTGGCTGAGCGAGGTCCCGATGCTGCGCCTGCCGCGCGGCGAAAGTGCGACAGGGTGGGAAATCGACAAGCCTTGAGCTAGGTTGAAGGCTCACTCCGGCAGGGCAGCAGCGTCATGGCAGGAACCAGCAGCGAACAGCGCAGGCATTTGGCCAGGATGGCGCCCTGGATCGTCGGAACGCTCATCCTGCTGATGCCCCTGGTCGCGATGCAGTTCACCGATGAAATGGATTGGGACGAGACCGACTTCCTGGTCTTCGGCGCCATGCTGCTCGGCGCCTGCGGGGCCTATGAATTGGCCACAAGGATGACAGAAAACATCGCCTACCGAGCCGCTGCAGGCGTTGCCGCCATGGCGACCTTCATCCTGATCTGGATGAACCTTGCGGTCGGCATCATCGGGTCCGAGGATAACCCGGCCAACCTGATGTATGGCGGCGTGCTCGCGGTCGTCATCCTCGGCGGCTTCATGGTGCGCTTTCGGCCTCATGGCATGGCGCGTGTGCTCGCTACGACGGCGCTTGCTCAGGCGTTCGTCGGTGTCATCGCCCTGATGGCCGGGCTCGGCTCCACAGGAGCGAACTGGCCGCAGGTGATCCTTGTCCTGACCGGCTTCTTCTCCGCGCTATGGCTCGTCTCGGCCTGGCTGGTCCGAAAAGCGGCGCGGGAGAAGACTTCCGCGAGCCCAGCGCCATAGATTCGGATTTTTGAAGTGACGCCCTAAAGCATCGGACGTGAATTCGAACTCACGCCCGATGCTTTAAGTTTTTGGTTTGACGCATCTTTTCACGCAAAACCGGTGCCCACTTTTGCGTTCGATGCTCTA
>JAJFBI010000194.1 GCA_020697385.1 Microvirga sp.
CGTGATGCCGATGCCAGGCGCGGCATGCATGGTCTCCAGCAGATCCGTTGCCAGCGTCCGGACCTCCTCGTCGATACGGATGATCGGTTCCGCCTTCTGACGCAGGCGGGGATCGGGGAAGCGGATGATGGGACGGACAGCCACGCGATCTCTCTCGAAACACAACGGGTGAAGACAGACGCCAGGCTACTTGTATCGTCCGCCGCGCTGCAGCACCTCGATCTTGTACCCGTCCGGATCCTGCACGAAGAAGAACCGGGCCAGATACCTCCCATCGAGCTTCAGCTCCTTCAGAGAGGTCGGGCTGAGGCCAAGTTCCTCAAAGCGGGCATGCTCGGCTTCGAGATCGTTCACGGAAAGCGCGAGATGCCCATACCCATCGCCCAGAACATAAGGCTCCGTGCGGCCGTGATTGATCGTCAGCTCAAGTTCGAACTCGCTCTCAGGGTTGCTCAGGTAGAGCAGCGTGAAGCCTTCGAATGCCAGACGCTCGGCCACCGTGAGGCCGAAGGCCTTTTCGTAGAATGCAAGGGAGCGCTGCTCGTCGAGAACCCGAATCATGGAGTGAATGGCTTTGGCCACGGGGTACCTCTGTGCTTCCGACGCCTCCTGTATCGGCGGAGACGATCCTGATCTGACCGAAGGCAAGTTCGGGAGGAAGAAACGCTGACTGCCCGGCTCAAACATCCACGGGGCAGAGTTGTTACGCTCCTGCGGCGTTCCAACCCACCTGCCCGAGAGAGCCGGCAAAGCCAGTCAGAGCCTCAAACGTGGCGCAATCAAGGAAATTTGATGCCCGCCAAGGTTCGAAAATGAGGAGCAGCAAGGAACATTGAGCAAGGTGAACGCTTGGTTTGGCACGGAGGCACCATTCCCCGCAACCCCTTGTCGCCTCCGCAGACTTGCAGCCCCGTTCAGCCTGATGTGAACGGGGCTTTTTCTGTGATGAAGCACGCCAATGCCGCTTATTGCTCGATCAGGTCGGCAATGGCGCGGATCCGATTGCGGACATAGCCGGGAAGCCCCGCGCTAATGGAATCGCCGGAATTGAACGAGCTCTTCCCCATGAGCACCTGGGATGGGATGAGATTGCGCAGCACGGGAACAGCCTCGAACTCCTTCTTGCGCTCCAGCACATCGGTCTCGACGGCTAGCGCCATGAAAACCGTTGCGACCGTTTTGTTCGGATCGGCAGGATGCGCCTGAAGGATCGCGAGCAGCTTTCCGAACTGCATCACCTGGTTTACGCTGAAGATTGTCTGCTCCAGTACCCCGGCGATGGGTGCCTCCAGGGCTGTCAGCTTCATGAGGCCGGCTCGGTCGACCTCCTCCGACGGCAGCACGCGGATCTCGGTCTGGAATTCCATGAATTCCGAAATCTTCTTGCCGCCCTCCTCCAGCTTATTGGCCAGCCGAATGCCGACCGGCAGCTTGCCTTCGAGCGGGTAACGGGACTCGATACACAGGCTCGCTGAAGTCTCGCACCAGCGGCGGCCGGGGTGGCGATTATGGGCACTCTGAGCATCCACCTGCGGCGCCGCCTGCTCGGCTGAGATGCGCCGGTGCTTGATCGACGGATCAATCTTGTCCAGCGTATCGAGACGCGTGAAACGGGCGAGATCGACGGATCCCGGCGCCTTGCCGATCAGGAACCGCGCCTCCACCACATACATGTGGAGTTTCTCGGTGTAGGTTTTCGGAATGCCATGCACAGACACCTTGATGGTCGGCTCGGCATAGCCCGGGAAGAGCCCCAGGAATTGCTTCTGCTCGGGCCGCTCGCGCGCCCAATCCGCAAAGCGGATCAAGCCTGTCCCGGCATCGGTCAGCTTGTCGTCCCGCTGATCGCTGAACACGATGGTCTTCGGCTTCAGCTTTGCCGGAACAACAGCCGTAACGGACGGCACCTCCTCGATCCGGAACTCGGCTGCCGATGATCCTCCGACAGGGCCAAAAAGAGCCGTAGCGGCGATCAGCACTCGCCTCGCGAAAATCCGTAATGGCATCAGTAAACCTGTCCGTTGCGCCAGAGATAATCCGGATCGACGCGCCTGGGTCTGCGGGGCGCCTCGTCTTCCCACCACCAGCGGAAATTGCGCTCGGGCTGAGCCTGGCGTCGTGCGGGAGGAGCATATTGGCGTGGATCTTCGAGCCAGCCAGGACCCTGCGCGTACGGTCCGTCCTCGTAGTAATCGGGACCTCCCCTGTCCTCCCCGTCGCTCCAGGGATCCGGGTTGCGGAACGCATAGACTTCCGACTGCGGCACGAGACGGAACTGCGTCTCGGCCAACCGCCCGAACCAGTTCAGGCGGAAATGCTCCATGAAGCCTTTGCGTCCGTCCGTCAGCCGATCACCTGTATTCAGATCGATCGGCATGGCGATCAGTTGCTTGGCCGTTTGCGGTGATGGCGGGCTGAGAGCAGCCTTCGGCGCGTGGTGCTCCCAAGCGGCCTGAAGGATCGACTGGAAGATGGGAGCCGCAACCTTGCCGCCTGTCTGCCCGCGCCCGAGCGTCCGGCGCTTGCCATCGGCATTGTCATGCCCAACCCAGACAGCAATCGTGACATCGTTAGTGAAGCCCACGAACCACGCATCGTTCTCGTTATCGGAGGTTCCCGTCTTGCCGGCGGCATAGGGGGCCAGCGCCTTCAGGGAACGGGCTGTGCCGCGTTCGAGAACGCCCTGCAGCATGCTCTTCAACTGATAGAAGGCGGCGGCATCCGTAGAACCTAGACGGGTCAGCGAACGCGCCTTGCGGCCATAGACGACTCGCCCGCCCTGCTCCACAGTCTCGATGGCGTGGGGAGCAGGCATGGCGCCCTCATTGGCAATGGCCGCATAGAAGGCCGCGAGGTCCAGCATCCGCACCGGCTGCGCACCGAGCACGAACGGGTAATGCGGTGTGCATTCCAGGTAGAGTTGCGCCTCCAAGGCAAGTTCACAGACCCGCTTGAGGCTGTCCTCGGGTCTGGTCTCGATAGCTCCGTCGAGAAGACGCGCCGTGACCAGGTTCTTGGAGTTCTCAAGTGCTCTTCGCAGCGTCATGATACCTGAACGCCCGCCATCGAAATTCTTTGGGGTCCAGGAATCGCCCCCTCTCGTACCCGCTTCGCCACTCACTGGCGGAAGCGTCAGAGGGGCATCCCAGATGAGCGTATTGGGCTGAAGCCCTTTCGATAGCGCTGCCAGATAGGTGAGCGGCTTGAAGGCGGAACCCGGCTGGCGGTGCGCCTGCGTCGCCCGGTTGAGCTGGCTCAAGGGATAGGAGAAGCCTCCCGTCATGGCGAGGATCCGGCCGGTTTTGTTCTCCAGGACGACCGCGCCGCCCTGTACGGAGGGCGGTGTTCTCAGATCGGCCCGAACGATGCCTTTGCTTTTCTGCTCGACGAGCTGAACGCGCACCACATCGTAGAGCTTGAGCTCCCGTCGGGCCGCCTCCCAGGCATTCAGCGGCACGACACGTCCATCGGCGAGCCCGACGCGCAGGACATTCGCGCCCGTTTTCCGATCCTTGCCCCTTTCGATCACCACGGCAGCGGGCCAACGAACATCGTAAAGCGGCAGGCGCACAGCCTCCAGGGCACGTCTCCAGGTCGGAGCCTTGTCTTCAGGAGCCTTGCTTCCTTCGAGCGTCTTCACGGCCTCGGCGATATTGGCCTCTGGCCCCTGATAGCGTTGCCGCCCGATGCTCAGCTCATAGCGGGCGAGCCCTTCCTGAAGTGCGGCCTCTGTCTCCTGCTGCAGAGCCGCATTGATGGTGGTGCGCACCGTATAGCCGCCCGCGGTGAGGCTCTCGATGCCTGCGAGCGTGCGCGCATCGCGGTTGACGTGATCGACGAAGTGAAAACCCGTCGTGCGTCTGGTGCGCTCATGGGCCACCCGGCTTGGCAGGGAGGCCACCGCCTGCTGCACCTGTTCGGGCTTCAGAAATCCATCCTCCTGCATACGGCTCAGCACATAGGCCATCCGCTCCTGGGCACGCTCTGGTTTCGTATCGGGATTGTAGTAGGTCGGCCCCTTGGCGAGACCGGCGAGAAGAGCCCCCTCCGACACCGAGAGCGCCTTGGCGCTTTTCCCGAAATAGCTCTGCGCCGCCATCTCGATGCCCCAGGATGAACGCCCGAGATAGATCGAGTTGAGGTAGATCTCGAGGATCTCAGCCTTGCTCAGCACCCGCTCGATGCGCGAGGCCACGATCATCTCTCGCATCTTGCGGTCATAAGTGACGTCATCGCCCACGAGCAGGTTCTTCGCGACCTGCTGGGTGATGGTCGAGCCGCCCGCCGGACGTCCGGGATTGGCCATGTTGCCCATGAAGGCGCGGATCACGCCGCGCTCGTCGATGCCCCGATGCTGGTGGAACCGCTTGTCCTCTGCCGACACGAAGGCTTGCCGCACGCTTTGCGGAACATCCGCCAGGGATACCCAAATGCGGCGGTGGTCCGGTTCGAATACCTCGGCAAAGCGTTTGCCGTCCGCATCCAAAACCACACTGACGCCTGGAAGCTTGAGACCCTTTAGCTTACCGGCGTCGGGCAGCCCGGCCACGGCAGCATTGTAATAGGAGATCACCTCGCTGAGATCGACCGGCGCGGGCTCCACCGTCTCGCCCTTGCAGAACTGACGGTAGCTCGCGTGGAGATCGTTGAAGCTCAATCCCTGCAGGACCTTCAGGTCTCCCGTGACGGCCTGCGGGTCGTCCATAGCCGTTGCGATGAGATCGTCGAGATTGATGTCCTCGATGTCGAAGGCCCGGCGCATATGGGTGCAGCCGTTCCTGAGGATCTGCGACACCTCGCCCTGATCCTGAACAGGATCGAAGCTCGTCTTGACCGTATCAGGATTGACGAGAACCTGGCTCAAGGTCAGGGCCGTTGCAAAAACCTTGACGAGGATCGCACTCATTCCGCCGCCATCATCGGATCATTCACCCCAAGAGAAGATCGTCATGCCAGACAAGCGGTCTGCATCTCGATTGTCGGAAGCGACCCTGCCTGAGCCACGATGAATGGAAACCGACCATCGCGGCTCTTCGGGACCGTCCATGAATATGAGATGGGGCGGCCGAGCTTACATCCTAGGTGGAGGGCCTGCGGCCACGGCAATGTGTCTCACCCGCGCCCGACGAAGGGCATTTTCGTCGCCATGACGGTCATTGTGAGAACATTGGCATCAAGCGGCAGGCCGGCCATGTAGACCACCGCATCGGCTACGTGCCTGGGGTCGATCCTGGGCTCCGGCGCCACGGTGCCGTTCGGCTGCAGGACGCCCTCGGTCATTCTCGCAGTCATGTCGGTGGCGGCATTGCCGATGTCGATCTGGCCGCAGGCAATGTCATAGGGGCGTCCGTCGAGGGAGGTCGATTTGGTCAGCCCGAGGACGGCATGTTTGGTGGCCGTGTAGGGCGCCGAGAGGGGGCGCGGAGCATAGGCCGAGACCGAGCCGTTATTGATGATCCGCCCGCCTCGCGGGTTCTGGTCCTTCATGATCCGGAAGGCTTCCTGCGTGCAGAGGAACGTTCCGGTAACGTTGGTGGCCACCACTGTCTGCCATTGCTCGAAGGGGATTTCCTCCAAGGGCACGGCCGGCGAACCGATACCCGCGTTGTTGACCAGGAGATCGAGCCTGCCGAAAGCCTTTTTCGTGGTGGCAAAGAGAGCGGCCACGGAGGTAGGATCCGTTACGTCGGTCGGCACGATGAGGACGGAACGATCATTGCCGCCGATCCCGTGCGCCGCGTCTTCGAGAGCCTCTCGGCGGCGGCCGGCCATCACCACTATGTAGCCGGCCTTCACGAGGCCCTCACAGATCGCTCTGCCAACGCCGGTTCCGGCTCCGGTCACGATCGCAATCCTGGAATGTTCCGCCATGATGCCTTCCTCAATCTACGGCCCCGTCTGACATGAGAGATGCATCTGAAGACAGGAACGGCAAGGACAGCGCCCAGGACTACACACATCTTTCGACCCGATTCCCCTCGGCCTCGAGGGAACCAGCCAAGCTGTTCCGCGTTCGCATGGTGCTACTCGGAAAGGAATCCGTCATGCGCAATCATGTCCTAAAATCGGCTGCTCTGTTGTCCCTTCTGGCTCTCCCCCTCGCTGCCTGCCAGAGCGGCACGACCGCGGGCGCCGCAGGCGGTGCCGTCACAGGCGCTATTGTCGGTGGTCCGGTCGGCGCCGTGGTCGGCGGTGTCGCCGGTGCAGCAGCTGGGAGCGTCCTCAGCGCTGATGAATCGACCCGCGTCCGCAGCTATGTTGTTGCTGAGCGCCGTCCCTCGATCCGTGTGTCTGATGAAGTGGTCGTCGGCCAGCCCCTGCCGCCGCGCGTCAGGCTCTATTCCGTCCCGCCGACCGTCGGACTGCGCAGCAACTACAGCTATACGGTCGTTAACGACCAGACCGTGCTGGTCGATCCGCAGACCCGGACGGTGGTTCAGGTCATCGAGTGATCTGGACACCATTGTCAGAAACCAGAAAGGCGGCTCTCACGAGCCGCCTTTTCTTTTAAGTCAGATCCTTTTCCGGATCAGTCGTCCATATCCAGGTGGGTCATCAGAATTTCGCGTTTACCGGCGTGGTTTGCGGGTCCGACGATGCCCTCCTGCTCCATCCTCTCCATGAGCGAGGCGGCCCGGTTGTAGCCGATCTGCAG
>JAJFBI010000195.1 GCA_020697385.1 Microvirga sp.
GGCCCTTGGCATTCGAGTTGCCCCACATGGCGACGAGTTGCGATAGCTCGTTGAGCAGCAGGAACGGCGCGATATGCACGAAGAAATCGAGCGAGTAGCCTGAAACCGGAGCAACGCCCGAGAGCAGAAAAACGATGGGCGAAACGAGGAAGATGATGTTCCAGAGTGGAGCCAGGTACGAGTAGAAAGTCGATCCGTACATGAGCTTCTGCGGCAGCGTCAGCCCGCGCCGGAACAGCGGGTTGTCGTGGGCGAGGATGTCCAGGGTGCCGCCTGCATATTTGAAGCGCTGGATCGTCCAGCTGAGAAGGTCGTTCGGCGACAGCATCCTGGCCTGGACGACCGGGTGCAGAACGGACTTCCACCCGCGCTCCCGGTCGCTATGCAGGACGATGGACGTGTAGATGTCCTCGGAGACGTGGAACTTGTAGGGCTGGAACTCTTCTTCCAGCGCGCTCTGCCAGCGCATCACATCGCTGATCGAATCGGTGATGGCCTGCTCGCCGGTCAGCTGGCGGGCAGCCTTCTCATTGCGGCCGGCTGCGGCGGCGACCTGATCGGACCATTGGCGAAGCGCCGCCTCCATGACCGCTTCGCGACGATGAATCGAACCCGCGCCGCAGCAGAAGCTCGCATTCGCCCAGTTGCGCCGGCGCAGGATCACGTCGAAGAAAAGCTGTGGATCGTTGGCAAAAGGATCCTCTCCGATCTGAACCGGTCCAAAGGCGCGCTCGAAGGCTCTGCCGATGCCCCGACCCAAGGCACCCAGCCGGCGCCCGAGTGCTGCCGGCAGCGGTATTCCCGGAGGGATATCGTAGAACCAGTGCGGGGTTTGCACCCAGGCGACCTTCGGGTCCCTGAAATAGCCGAGCGTTTCCTCCAGAAAGGTGGGGAACGGATGCATGTCGGCATCGCAGATCAGGATGAAGTCCCCGGACGTGGATGCCATGGCATTTCTGAGGTTGCCGGCCTTGAAACCGACGTTGTCGGAGCGGGTGAGGTAATTCACCCCTTCTTCCCGAGCGACCGCTTCCATGGCCGGGCGCTTGCCGTCGTCGAGGACGTGAACCCGCAGATCGATCGGATGGGGATAGGTGAGTTTCTTCGCGGCCTGAAGGCCGACCCGGACGAGTTCAGGATCCTCGCTGTACGTGGCGAAGAAAACATCGACGGAGACGGGCCTGTCGGGCACATCCGCATCGTCGGCGCAGTCGCGGACAGTCACAGGAAGAGGAGCGCGTTCCGGTGACCGGGCGCTCCAGAGATTCGCGGTGAAGAGGACGAGGCCGATGAAGGAGCCTGTCTCGGCGATCAGGAGAGGAATCGAGAACCAGAGCGCATCGTAGTTGATGGAGTACAGCCATCGCCAACCGATGTACCACGTCCCGAAGACGAGGCTCGCCGTACAGAGAAACTGCCACAAAGTTTCATGCCACGGGGAGTACGGAAGCGGAGTCCAGGGCGTCTGACTCTGAAAGCGGGACAAGGGACGGGACAAGAAAGACGGCTCCGGGAACATAGGCTGGAGGCGAGATGCCTCTGGTCTGGGGATAAGAATAGGCTATTTCTAGGAAAGAAAGTTCGGTGCGGCGAGGCTCTCGCCAGATCCAATCTTTACCTGCCATAAGGGCAAAATCCAGATACTGCCCCTCCTGAATTTGTGATTCGAGATTCTGAGACGATGCATCAGCGTAGGCTTGCCCTTCGTACCCGGTTCGCAAGCCTCGTTGTCCTCTGTGGGTTCGGGCTGGCTGTGTCACCCGCTCTGGCCCAATCGACCCAGGAGGTCGTGGAACAGGCCAGACAGGCTGCTTCCACCAACGATAATCGAGAAGCAGCTCGTCTCTTCGAGCAGGTCATTACCGCTGCACCCGAACGTCGCAACGAACTCCTGCTCGAATATGCGGATCAGGTTGCCTATTCCGGCCGCCCGGCCGAAGCCGTGCAGCTTTATCGTGAGCGTCTGACCGATCCAGCGCTGGACGCTGCCAACCGGGAGCGGGCTGAGCGGGGTCTGGCCTTCGCTCTCCTGTGGAGCAGCCGGTTCCAGGAGGCTATTCCCGCCTGGGAGGTCCGCCTGAGAGCAGACTCCGGCAGCGACGAAGCCCGAAAGGCATTGTCCGACGCCTTGGTCGGAGCTGCTCGACAGGCAGGTGAACGCTCCGACAATGCGAATGCCAAGACGCTTTTCGGCCGTGCCATCGAGACCGCACCGCAGCGCCGTCAGGAACTGCTGCCGGAGCTTGCCGATCAAACCGCCTATGCCGGCCAGCCTGCCCAGGCCATTCCGCTCTATCAGGAGGCTCTGCGTGATGGAAGCCGCCCCGAGGACCAGCAGCGCCGTCTGAGGCGAGGGTTGGCCTTTTCGCTGCTATGGAGCGGCCAGTTTCCGGCTGCCGTGGCGGCCCTTGAGGATGTGCTCCGGGCCGCTCCGGATGACGCTCAGGTCCGGCAGGGACTGGCGGAGGCCCGCACCGGCGCCGAAAGGGGCCGGGCACAGGCGGCGCAACCTTCTCAGCCCGCCCCATCCCCAACGCCGTCCCAAGCACCCGCCGCTCCAGCCTCGCCTGCCGATGCGGCCATCGCGGCGGCCCGCGAAGCTGCCGGTCGCGGCGCCAACAAAGAGGCGGCTTCACTTTTCGAGAGGGCGATCTCGCTCGATCCCTCCAAGCGAGGTCAGATCGCTCGGGAATATGCCGACCAGCTTGCTTTTTCCGGTGAACCGGGCAGGGCAGTTCCTGTCTACCGCGACGTTCTCGCCCGCCGGGATCTTTCGCCCACGGAGCGCCAGCAGACGACACGCTCGCTGGCCTTCGCGCTCCTGTGGAGCAGCCAGTTCCAGCCGGCGATTGAGGCCTGGGGCGACATCCTGCAGGCCGACCGGAGCGACGCGGAGGCCCGCAAGACGCTTTCCGACGCCTATGTGGGTGCCGCCCGTCAGTCAGCTGAGCGCACCCGCAACGCCGATGCCGCTTCCTTCTTCCGCAGAGCCATCGAGACCGCTCCGCAGCGCCGCCAGGAGCTGCTGCCCGAATACGCCGATCAGATTGCTTACTCGGGCAGTCCGGCAGGCGCAGTGCCGTTGTACCGGGAGGCGCTGCGCGATGGCCAGCGTCCCGAGGCGGAGCGCCGGCGCGTGCGGCGCGGCCTTGCCTTCGCGCTCCTCTGGAGCAACCAGTTCCGCGAGGCCATTGCCGCCTGGCAGCCATTGTTCCGAGAGAACCCACGCGACGAGGAGGCCCGCAAGGCGTTCACGGATGCTCTCGTCGGTGCCGCGCGCCAGGCCGCGGGGCAGACCCGCAACGCGGAAGCGGTGAACCTCTTCGAGCGCGCATTGACCGTCATGCCAGGGCGTCGCCGGGAACTGTTGCGGGAATACGCCGAGCAAGTGCTCTATGCTGGCCAGCCGTTGCGAGCCGTCCCGCTTTTCCAGGAGGTGCTTCAGCGCGCTGACCTGACCACACAGGAGCGGCGGGACGCCCGGCTAGGCCTCGCCCGTGCGCTGGCCTGGAGCGGTCAGCAGAAGCTTGCGATTCCGGTCTTCAGCGAAATCCTGGCATCGAACGCAAACGACGTGGATGCCCTCATCGGACGCGGCAACGCTCTCAACGACATTACGGAGCACAGGGTGGCTCTGGCCGATTTTGAGGTGGTGCTCTCTCTCCAGCCCGGCAATGTGGAGGCGATCCGCGGCGCTGCGACGGCCGAGAGATCCATGGGGTTGCCGCGGGCTGCCCTAGCCCGGCTCGAGCCTCTTCTCGCCAGCGGCGACCGGAACCCCGCCACGCTCTTCATCGCCGCTCAGGCACGGCGGGAGATGGGGCGCCCGGATCTGTCCGAGGACTACGCGAAGGCTGTTCTGGTGCACAAGCCCGGTGACGCCGGTGCTCTGTCGCTTCTCGATCAACTCTACCTCGAACGCCGGCCCCTGACGCGCATCGAGAGTTGGTACGCCCGCCGCTCGGACGACCTCGCGATTTGGTCGCTGCAGGGCTCCCACGAGCTGACCTTCAATGACGGCTTGACGAAGCTCGGGCCTCAGGCCCGCTTCCTGCGCTTGCGGGGCGGCGATTTCCCGAGCGTCGACATCGCCAGCATCGGCATCGCGGGTCAGCACAGGTTTGGCGATCATGTCGAACTCAAGTCGTCGATCTTCCTGAACGTTGAGGACGAGTCTCAACGCAATCGTCCCGACGGGGACGACGATCAGGACGTCACGCTGACATACGACACGATTCTAAGCCTCATTCCTTCCGATCTCCTCCGATTCGACCTGAACTTGACGCGGCGATACCCGGATGAGAACACGTACTCGATCGTGAACGATATCCTGGCGAACGATTTTGGCCTCAAGGCGATCGTGACACCGGACAACGCGACCCGCTTTGCCGCCCAGGCGATCTATAGCCACTACTCCGATGGCAATGAGCGTGTCTGGGGACAGGTCGAGTTCGCCAAGCGCTTCACGGCCAACCCCTATTTCTGGCTTGGCGCACGCTACACGGCCTTCCAGTTCGCGGAGGTCGTCGACAACGGTTACTGGAATCCCGAGCGCTACCAGTCCCTGGAAGCGAGCGTCCATTTCTACGGCCCTTTGGCTGACAGATGGTGGTTCGATTTTCAGGGGGCTGCCGGATATGGCTGGAGCGAGCCCGGCGAAGGAGGCTTGGTGTCTTATGCCGCCGCGCGCCTGAACTACGATTTCACCTCGCAGGCGACCTTTGCCCTCTATGCGAGCCACCTCGTCTCCTACGCACGCTCGTCCGAAAACGATGGCAACTTCGATACCGGAGAGGACGACGAGCCGTTCAGCCGCTGGTCCTTGGGTGGGGAGCTGAGGATCCGGTGGTAGGCGGGTTACACCTCAACCCTCAGGAATTTTCGTAGCATCCCTCGCAGATAGCGGCGGAAAAGACTATTTCTGCCCCATGACAGACTCACGCGACTGGTTCCCCTCCGACGAGGAGCCCAACCCTATGCGGGCCGCTCAGGCCGGCATGAAACCCACCCTGCCAAAGCGCTTCTACAAGGAAGCCGGCGTCGAGGAGCGGGATGGCCTGTTCCATCTCACCCTCGATGGCCGAACGGCAAAGACGCCGAGCAAGCAGCCCCTGGCCGCGCCCTCTCGGGCGCTGGCCGAAGCCCTAGCGGCAGAATGGCAGGGGCAGGGCGGCGAGATTGACCCTTCCACCATGCCGGTCACCCGCATCGTCAACTCAGCCATCGACGGCGTCGCGCCTCGAAAGGCCGAGGTCGTCGACGATCTCGTCCGCTATGCCGGATCGGACCTTGTCTATTACCGGGCCGGCGAGCCCGAGCGCCTGGCAAAGTCCCAGGACGAGGCCTGGAGCCCGGTGCTCGGCTGGGCGAAGGAGACCCATGGCGCCCGCTTCACCTTAGGCGAGGGCGTGATGCATGTGGCGCAGCCGGAGGAGGCAATCGCGGCCATCCGCCGGGCCATCGAGCAAATCGGATCGCCGTTTGCGCTTGCCGCACTGCACGTCATGACGACCCTGTCCGGCTCGGTGCTGATCGCGCTTGCCCATGCGGCAGGCCAACTCGATACGGACCAGGCCTGGGCAGCCGCCCATGTGGACGAGCTTTACCAGGAAAGCGTCTGGGGCGAGGACTATGAGGCCATGGAGCGCCGCCGTCGGCGCGAAGCCGATTTCAGGGCCGCATCCTTGGTCTATCGCCTGACGCAGGCATGAAAAAAGCCGTCGGCGCGACGGGCACCGGCGGCCCAGGCCTGCTATGGTAGGGGGCTTATAGTTGCCGCAATAAAGAAACACATCGCTCCCAGCCTGCGCCTGCCGATTTGAGAAGTGCTGTGGAGCACACACCCATAGTGGGATTTTGACACAGGCACGGCTGTGCTAAGCGGGGGATCATTTTCCCCGGGAGTCAGGGTCCAGCCATGAAAGACATGCTCGAACGGCTTGAGGAGCGGCGCGCGCAGGCCCGCCTCGGCGGCGGCACGAAGCGCATCGAGGCGCAGCACGCCCGCGGCAAGCTCACCGCCCGCGAGCGCATCGAGCTTCTCCTCGACAGGAACTCCTTCGAGGAGTTCGACATGTTCGTCGAGCACCGCTCCACCGATTTCGGCATGGACAAGGCCAAGATCCCGGGCGACGGCGTCGTCACCGGCTGGGGCACCGTCAACGGCCGCACGGTCTTCGTC